>JAFBAJ010000199.1 GCA_019247865.1 Acidobacteriota bacterium | reverse complement strand
CTCCATCGCCACGCTCAGCTTAGGGTCATCGGAGAACAGGAAGAAGTACAGGAACCTCCTGCCGAACTGCCGCAAGCTCAAGCCGCCGCTGGACGGCGGGGCCGCGGACAGGCTCGAAACGCTGCTGCGCGGAAGAGATGTCGCGGCCTTCATCATGGAGCCCGTCATCCTCAACCTCGGCGTGCTCGTCCCCGAAAAGGAGTTCATGCGGAGGGCGCGCGAACTGTGCACGAAGTACGGGACGTTACTCATTCTGGATGAAGTAGCGACGGGGTTCGGTCGCACGGGGAAGCTCTTCGCGTCGGAGCATTTCGGGATCGAACCGGACATCATGACGATGGCGAAGGCCATTACGGGCGGCCACGCCGCGATGGGGGCGACGATCACGACCTCGAAGATCGGCGACGCAGTGCGTGAGGACGTGAGCGCCTACTCGACCTACGGCTGGCACCCGCTCAGCGTGGACGCGGCCATCGCCAACCTCAAGTACATCAAGAAGCACAAGGAGAGGCTGCTCAATCACGTCTCGGAGATGGGCGAGTACTTAGGGGCCAGACTTTCAAAAATGAAGTTTAAGAATCCTGCGACCGTGAGAGTGAAGGGGCTGGCTATCGGCGTCGGCGTCGGCGACTCTGATTACGCCTCCAGCCTCGTAGACAAATGTCGCCGGGCGGGTCTCCTCTTAACCGACGAGGACGAATCTCTGACGATTTTCCCGGCCCTTAATATCCATAAGAAAGTCGCCCGGGAAGGGTTGGACATCCTGGAAAATTGTCTGTGAAGGGGCAGCTTTAGTAATGTTTGGGTCCATCAAGCTCTCCTCTGAGCCTACAGTGTGTCATCGATAGAAAAGATTTCTGAAAAATAGCATACTTGAAATTGGGGCACACCTCCGGCCCCGGAAGTATATCTATCCTAACTTAGAATCCGAGCTGCCCTCATCATCATACACGAGGAAGTTAACAGCATTCTGATCCAGATTCTCTCTGCCATGGTCATAACGCATCACAGTCTTTGGGTCTTTGTGCTTGCTCATCATCTGCACCTGCCTGTAGCTCAATCCACTATCTAAGGCTCGCGTGATGGCAGTTCTTCTCAAATCATGTGGCGAGACATCTCCAATGCCTCCGAAGCCGGCCCACTTCTTGATGATCTTCTGCACCATCCGGGGCGATAAGCCCTTATTGAACTCCAGCGTCCGGTAGTTCGTGTGGGGCTGAAACAGATATGCTTCCTCCCCATCGCTGTGCAGCGTGGCCCTGCGTTTGGCATCCAGCCTCGTGTAATCATCAATGGCCTGTTTCACATCCTTCGGCAAAGGCCAGACCTCTTCCCTGCCTCCCTTGATCTTACATCTCAAAGTCCACCGCCCGTGACTCCACTTCACGGATGAAGCACGAAGAGCACAGACCTCCGCTACGCGCAAAGAGAGACGGAGCATGACCAGCATCAGCGCATAGTCCCTCGCCCCTTCAGCCTTCTCCCGGTCAGGCCCAGAGAGCAGATAGCGCACCTCTTTGGCCGTCAGCGCACGTCCAGACGGCTCAGTCGGCAGCTCCGGCGGCGGCACCAACTTGGTCGAGGCAGGATTAAGCGGAACGATTCCTGCGGCCTTCAGATATTCGAAGAAGGAGCGAATCACAGAGAGCTTGAAGGAGACAGTGGCCGCGCGCTTTCTTCCGGCTCTTAGATGATCGCGCCACCGAATCACATCGGCGGGCACAACTTCCGTTGGATGCTTACCACCAACGAACTGAAAGAAGTCCGAGACAGCTCGACGATATGCCCTTCTGGTCTCTTCCGAAATGGATTTATTGATGAAGGGAGCGGCACTACGAGGGTCGAAGCGCTTGGGAGCGAGGCTCTCATCCTGCGGGTTTTGAGCCGGAAAGTAATCAGCCATCGGGTAAGACATTCTCCTTCGAGCCGGTTTCGGAGCCGGAATGTCTGAGATGATGGACTAACGCTAATTTTCAAGCAATAAGAATTATTCAGGTTTGAGGGGTTTTGCACGTTTATTCAAAGGCACTGCATAAAAGCGAAAAGTCATGCAACCTGTTCTGAATAATTGTGCAAGGCCCGGCACAGATTCTTTGGGCTCGGCGATGGAATTGCCGGGAGACGGATTTTGTTGAGGAGTAAGGAGACGAGTCAGCAAAGGGGTTCATGCGTCTTGATAAGCAGCATGATGTGCGATTTTGGTAGGGTCAGATTTTTATCGTGAAGCCCGGAACCAGAGCACTGCTAATGGCGGAAGAATTACAAGGGCCGAATACTCCTGCCCGTGCGACGGCACTGGCTCGGCCCTGAGGCCATTGTCGTTTCTGACATTAGTCCCGCCGTAAATCTTTGCATCCGTGTTCAAGACCTCTCGGTACTCTCCGGCTGCCGGTAAGCCCAGGCGATAACTATATCGCGTGACGGGAGAGAAATTACAGACGCAGACGAGCTGTCGCATGGCGGCGGGCGCTTTGCGCACGAAAGCGATGAGGTTATCGTCAGCGCCGTCGGCCGCTATCCATTGAAAGCCGGATGGCTCCGTATCTGCTTCCCACAGGGCAGGCTCTTCCCGGTAACAGTGGTTGAGGTCGCGCACGAGTCTCTTGAGCCCGAGATGGTCTGCCGCGTCGAGCAAGTGCCAGTCAAGACTCGCGTCAAAATTCCACTCGCGCCATTGACCGAATTCGCCGCCCATAAAGAGGAGTTTCTTTCCGGGGCGCGCCCACATATAGGCGTAGAGGGCACGTAGATTTGCAAACCTCTGCCAGCGGTCTCCAGGCATCTTATTTATCAATGACCCCTTACCATGAACTACCTCGTCATGCGAGAGTGGCAGAACGAAGTTCTCGCTCCACGCGTAGAGGAGCCCGGAGGTCAGATTGTGATGCCGGTGGCGGCGATAGATTGGATCCGTAGAGAAGTAAGCGAGGGTGTCTTGCATCCAGCCCAGGTCCCACTTGTAGGTAAAACCCAAGCCTCCAGTGTAGGTCGGACGACTGACGCCGGCCCAGATGGTCGATTCCTCCGCCATCACCCGCACCCCAGGGCAGCGGTCATGCACTATCTCGTTAAGCTCTTTGAGGAGCGTTACGGCTTCAAGATTTTCGCATCCGCCGTGATTGTTCGGGACCCATTTCCCCGGCTCACGATTGTAATTTCTGTAGAGCATAGAGGCCACTGCATCCAGTCGCAGGCCGTCCAGGTGGTATTCTTTAATCCAGAAGAGAGCATTGGCCTGTAGAAAGTTACGAACTTCATTCCGGCCATAGTTGAAAATGTACGTGCCCCAATCCGGATGTTCGCCTTCGTGCGGAGAGCCGTGCTCGTAGAGGGCCGTGCCGTCAAAGCGGCCCAGCGACCATGCATCTTTGGGGAAATGGGCTGGAACCCAATCGAGTATCACGCCGATGCCGCGCTCATGCAGGTGATTGACGAGAAACCGAAAATCGTCCGGCGTGCCGAAGCGCGGCGTCGGCGCGTAATAAGAGCTCACTTGATAGCCCCACGACCCTCCGAATGGATAACCCATCAAGGGCAAAAACTCGACGTGAGTGAATCCCATCTCCTCCACATAATCTGCCAGCGCGGCGGCCAGTTCGCGATAGGAGAGAGCGCGGTCTCCCTCTCCGGGGACGCGCCGCCATGAGCCGATATGAACTTCGTAGATTGAGATAGGGCAGCTGAAGAGGTCTGTTTTAGTTCTCTTGTCAAGCCACTCTTCGTCATTGAAACAATAGCTTGATTCGTAAACGATAGAGGACGTGAGCGGAGGAATCTCAGCGCGGAAAGCATACGGATCGGCTTTGAGGAGCGTCGCTCCGTAAAGGGTGCGTATCTCATATTTGTAGATCGCCCCCGGTTTCAGCTCAGGGATGAAAATTTCCCAGATGCCGGAGGCCCCGAGCTTCCGCATCATGTGCAGTCGCGCGTCCCAGCCGTTGAAATGGCCGACGACGCTGACGCTCGCGGCGCTCGGAGCCCACACGGCGAAGGAGACCCCGGCCTCTCCTCCCAGCTCGCGTACGTGAGAGCCGAGCTTTTGATAGATATGTTCGTGCCTGCCTTCGCCGGAGAGATAGAGGTCGATCTCTCCGAGCGTGGGAGGGAAAGCGTATGGGTCGCGGAGCGTAAAACCTCTGCCGTTTGGATAGCTGACTTCCAATCTGTAAGCGAAGATGCGTGCGCGCTCTTCCAGCACAATTTGAAAGAGGCCGGATTCATCTATTTCGACCATCTGCCGTGACGGCTCTCCTTCAACCAGGAGACTGACGCTTTTCGCGCCGGGATGCAGAGCACGCACCACAACGCCCTGGGCTGTGAGGTGAACGCCAAGTATCGAGTGAGGGTTTTTGTGCCGACGCGTCAGCAGGAGCATCAGTTCATCTTCGGGGATCAAGGGCTGAGCAACCGACGTAGGAGAACTATCTATTAACTGGCCGTCAGGTCGCAGCCTCTTCGCTCCGCCTCCCTCCCCCTTCCGGGTCATGCTCCGGGCGCTCATGATCTCGTAGCCTCCAGTGCTGCTCAGTCAGCTTATATTTATGCCGCGCATGGCCTTCCTGAACCGTTATCGCTTAATACCTGGGCACGGTCGGGTCAACTTCGTCAGACCAGGCGGTGATGCCGCCACGGAGGTTGATTAAGCGCCCGGTAAAGCCTGCAAGCTTCAGGGCATCTATGGCCTTGGCGCTGCGCCCGCCCATCTTGCAATGAACGATTGT
The DNA here is from genome assembly GCA_019247865.1 of Acidobacteriota bacterium. GTDB lineage: Bacteria > Acidobacteriota > Blastocatellia > Pyrinomonadales > Pyrinomonadaceae > JACMLC01. The sequence goes on along the minus strand of JAFBAJ010000199.1, from coordinate 5,436 downwards.
CTCCCGGTTCGGGTCGATCTCGCCCATGCGTTTGACAACCTGACTGAGAGGAATCAGCCTCGACTGCTGCAAATGCGCGATCTGATATTCGTGTGGCTCACGCACGTCTATGATTTGAAGATTGGGGTCACCGTCGAGCCGTCGTTTGAGTTCGGCAGCCGTAATCTCCTCCATCTGTGGCTTACGCGCTGACTCTTGCGCCTGGGGCTGGCAAGAGTCCTGATAATCAACCAGCTCGGTGATAGTCGGGTGCTCGCCACAGACCGGGCACGAAGGGTCTTTACGCACCTTAAATTCGCGGAAACGCATCCTCCACGCGTCGAAGAGGAGCAACCGATTGAGCAGCAGAAGCTCCGCTCCGAGGATAATCTTGATGGTCTCGTTTGCCTGAATCGCGCCAATGATGCCTGGCAGCACACCGAGCACGCCTCCTTCAGCGCACGATGGAACAAGCCCCGGAGGCGGCGGCTCCGGGTGGAGGCAGCGATAACAGGCTCCGCGCCTGGCCCAGAAAACGCTCGCCTGCCCGTCAAAGCGGAGGATCGAGCCGTAGACATTGGGCTTGCCCGTGAGGACACAAGCGTCGTTCACCAAATAGCGCGTCGGGAAGTTGTCTGTGCCATCCACGATCACGTCGTAGTCACGGAAGAGTTGCAGCGCGTTCTCACTCGTGAGACGTGCTTCGTAGGTGTCAAGGCGGACATGCGGGTTGATGTCGTGCAAGCGGTCACGCGCCGATTCGATCTTGGGACGCCCGACATCTTTTGTGCCATGAATAATCTGGCGCTGAAGGTTTGACTCGTCCACCACATCAAAGTCTACGATGCCGAGACGACCGACGCCGGCTGCCGCCAGATACATTCCGAGTGGCGCGCCTAAGCCTCCCGTGCCAATCATCAGCACGCTCGCCGCTTTGAGCCGCCGCTGCCCGTCCATCCCAACTTCAGGCAGGATGAGATGACGACTGTAGCGCGCAATCTCTTCGTTGGTCAGCTCGGGCAGGTCCCGCATCGCCTCTCCTTCTGCCTCCTCATCAACGCCCGCAGCCGAGGGCACGATGTTAAGGGCGTCGCCATCTTTAAGAGTCGTATTCGCGCCGTCGCCGTGGCTGATGTCTTCATCGTTGAGATAAATGGTGACATGGCGGCCCAACATGTTTCGCCCGTTGTACAGATGCCCGCGAAGCTCTGTGTGCGTTGCCGTCAGGCGATTGAGAGCCTCGCCCGCGGTCAGGGCTTCGACTTGAACCTCGGAACTGCCTCCCGCGTACCGGCGTAATTCGGTGGGGAGGATGATGGTGACTGCCATGGCTAATCTCCTTTTAGGGTGTCATCATAGAGATGAGGGTATGGGCTTGTTGCTTCCGTAGAAAGCCCTCCGTCCTGATTGCGAGGTGACTTGAGCTGATTGCCGCAGTAATATTATTGAGCGACCGTTACGACAACCCTGGAAGATAATTATGAGCGTTTCTACCTTGATTATGGCTGGCGGCGAGGGGAGAGGGCTCAGTATCCTCTGCGAGCAACGCGCCAAGCCCGCCGTGCCGTTCGCCGGTCAGTATCGAATTATTGATTTTGCGCTCTCGAACGCCGTCAACTCCGAGCTGAACCGGATAGCAGTGCTGGTTCAGTATCAACCTCATTCGCTGATGGAGCACCTCGGCACCGGCGAACCCTGGAACGTTAACTATCGCCGGGCCAGCGGAATCCGTATTTGGCCCGCCTATCGTGGCCGCAACGATCAAGGTTGGTACAGGGGCACCGCCGACGCGCTCTACCAGAATCGCTCGTTCATCTCGGATGATGCCGACGATGCGCTCTTGATTCTCTGCGGTGACCATATCTACAAGCAGGACTACCGCGACCTTCTGCGCTTTCACCGCGAGAAGCGCGCCGACCTCACCATTGCCGTCACGCAGGTCAGCCCGGATGACACTCATCGCTTCGGGATGATGAGGCTTGATGCAGACCAACGGGTCAGAGACTTCGCTGAAAAACCGAAAGAGTCTCAAAGCACTCTCGCCTCGATGGGCATTTACGTGTTCAATCCAAAGTTTCTCTTGCGGCGACTGGAAGAGGATGCAAAGGACACATCGTCTTCTCACGAGATCGGTAAAAACATGATTCCCACCCTGATCGAGCGTGACCGCGTCTTTGGCTATCGCTTCGACGGTTACTGGGCGGATATGGGCACGATTGCGGCCTACTGGGAATCCAACCTCTCGCTTCTCGCGAATAAGCCCGCCCTTGACCTTTACGATTCGAGCTGGATGATTCACACTCGCGCGGATCAACGCCCGCCGAGCAAATGCCTGCAGCCCTCACAAATTGCCGACAGTATGATTTCGCAGGGCTGCGTGGTCCACGGCACTGTGATCAACAGCATCCTCTCGCCCGGCGTACAGGTCGCGGAGGGAGCGATAGTGCGCGACTCAATCATCATGCACGACACGATCATCAGGGCAGGGGCGCAGATCCACCGCTCGATACTGGATAAGCAGGTTGTCATCGGAGCCGAAGCTCAAGTGGGCGCGGGCGACGACAATGCGCCGAATGAGCGCGAACCTGTCAATCTTCACGCGGGCATCACTGTGGTCGGCCAACGCGCGCAGGTTCCGGCCGGCGCAATCGTGGGACGCAACTGCCTCATTGACCCGCACGTCACGCCCGCTGAATTCCATCAACTGGAGGTTTCCAGCGGAGCAACCGTCAGTAAACGATAGGCTTCTGACCAGCCGCCACTTTTAAGCTATCCTGTGGCGCTGTGGAATCGCCCGGCGTGACAATCCGACCTAAGCTTAGCCCCCGGCCATAGCCGCGATGATACTGAACTCATCACCGCCGTTGAACTTTAACGAGTCAAAGTCTCGTCGGATGATCTCGTCATTGACGGCGAGCACAAAACCCGAAGCGAGGCTGCCCGATTCCGTCAGGACGCGCTCTGCCAGGAGCGGGAAACGCGCTTGAATCTCCAGCACCAGATCCTTCCACGACCCCGAATTAAGTGAGACGGAGATGAGGGAGGATCTGGTGGCGTGGTAATCCTCAGGCAGCAGGTCGAAGAGGTGCGAAGGGAGCATAAACGTGACCATTATTCTCTCCTTTGTTAAGGTCTGTGACATTGCTTTTGGCTAATCGGAACCCGAGGTCTGCGGCCTTAAAAGCAGATGGCTCATGAGAGCGATAGCGCGTGCGACACATTTCCGACAACGCATGAACGCTTCCGCCTCGACACACCTTGTCGGCGGAAGGAGGAGCAAGGCTGAGGGGATCGGAAACCGGCGAGGACGAATAGTAATCCTGCTCATAACTATCCAGACACCATTCCCAGACGTTTCCGTGGAGGTCATACAAATCAAATGTGTTCGGCGCTCGCGTTCCCACGAGATGAGTCTCTCCACCGGAATTCTCGCTGTACCAGGCATGACCATCCAGCCGGTTCTCGTCTTCACAGCACCATTCGCCCTCTGAGCCTGCACCGCAGGCAAACTCCCATTCCGCCTCCGTCGGCAGCCTGCAGCTCATCCACATCGCAAAGGTGGCGGCGTCGAACCAGTTGACATCAACCACCGGTTTCCGCCGCTCATCGGCGCTGAGGTCGAGCCTTCTCTGATCGTAGAGACCGAAGAGCTCGTTGGTGACTTGCACTTGTGCGATGTGAAAGGGCGCAAGCGTGACTCTATGGCTCGGGACTTCGCCGCAGAAGTGATGGGCGCGGCCTTCATTCGTTCCCATCTGGAAACTGCCGCCCTCTATGAGACGCATCTGCGGAGCGATGTATTGCTCATATCGCTGCGCGCTGTCGCGCAAAAAACCGTTGACGAGTATCTCTTCAATCGCCTCTCTCTGTTCTGTTTGAAGAAGGGCGTGGATAGACATGAAGACTGCTTTGGAGTCTTTGCACTGCGGTTCCCCCTGATGATCGAGCTTCAGGATTTGTTGCGCCTGCTTGATTATCTCGTCGGGCGGGGCCGTGTTTCTCAGGGAGCGACCGGGGGGCCGCCCGCACGCCTCCGGCGGGGCCGGTACGACCTCTAGCTCTCGCACTCCGGTCTGAGAAACGGCGAAGGCGCGGAACTGCGGAAAGTCTGGATTCCTCATGGAGATCGTGGCGTGCCACAGGTTGTTGAAACGCTGCATGTGCATCTCGTAATCGATCTGCGAAAAGTTTGCCGGGTGCCGCAGGTGGCTATGGAAGACGCCGACCTCCACCATGCCGCGCTTCCAGATCTCCTTTTGTAGTCGCCATGTCTCTTCAGGAGTCGCCACGAAGCCCGCATCGTCATGCTCGACGAAGTATTGACCGTAAGCGGTAAACTTCCCCTTCCAGTCGGCGCTGTTACGAATATTATCTTCAAACAGCACAAAATCGCTTGGAGTCATTGTGTCCGGGGTCGAGAGGAAATAACCGAAAGACTTCCGTGGCAGTCTTTCCTTCACCGTCGTTATAAAACGCTCCTGCAAAGACTGTGGCAGGATGAGATTGTTTTGGCTCATAAGACTCTGCCCTCCGAGGCGACATCTGGTCTGCTGTCACATGAATCATGTTTCGCTTCGCCAGTCAGGTGATGACTATGACAGAAGCGTTCAGTAAACGGACTCGGCCCACGCATGACGCGGATTTCGCGAGACGGATCTGCGGCCAGACGTTCAAGTAGCTTGTAGACCGTCTCGACCTGCTCAGTTCTCCCGATGCCGTCTGCAATCTCTTCCGCCGTTTGCGGCGTATGGCCTGTCCTGAGATATGTCAGTACTTCTCTTTGCAAGTCTGCGACCCCGGCGGCGATCTGCTTGTCAACTCCGGGCTGGTGGTAAGCATTGACGTTGATAAGTTCGGCGTAGAGTCCGACCGCACGTTCGAACAGTGCGACCAGCGCGCCCAGCGAGGACGGCGTTAAATCGGGCAGCGTGACGGTGATTGAGTCGCGCCCATTTTCGTATAGAGCGTTCCTCGTGCCTTCGAGGGAAGCGAAGAGATAATCACCGAGCGTTACCTCCGGCATAATTTGGAGAGCTGGCCCCGCCCTGCGATTATCAATACGAATGAAGATGACAAAAAAATTGTCTATGCCTTCGCGCAGTTGTTGAACATAGGCATGCTGATCTGTGGACCCTTTATTGCCGTACACTGTCAGCCCCTGGTGGACCGTGGCCCCGTCGCGATCAAGCTTCTTCCCAAGCGACTCCATCACCAGTTGCTGGATATATCGGGCGAGCAACGCCAAACGGTCCTTGTAAGGAAGGATGACCATATCTTTATCGCCACGTCCGTTGCCCAGCCGATACCACATGAGCGCGAGCAACGCTGCCGGATTGTCCCTCGGGTTTCGCCGGCGGGTGAGACGATCCATTGCTGCGGCCCCGGCGAGGAAAGAATCAATGTTCACTCCTTGAAGCGCGGCAGGGAGCAAGCCGACCGCAGAAGTAATCGAAGTCC
>JAFBAJ010000187.1 GCA_019247865.1 Acidobacteriota bacterium | reverse complement strand
TGGGGCTGGAAAAGAAGAAAGAGATCGAAGAGTATCGCCTGAGCCATAGCCATCCGGCCGAAAGTTGATAAAAAAAAGCTGCGGTTGAGTTGCTCCAACCGCAGCTCTCAAGTTTTGGGTTGCCGGCCCATTCCGCCATCCGTGCGGGAAAGAATGATCTCTAAGGCTTAGAGGATTGCTCTTCATCGCCGCAGCCATCTGCGTCTGTCAACAGGCGCGGTTTGACGAGCGGGCCATTCTTCAGTTGAATCTCAACCTCTCCGGGCTTCTCGCGCAGTTGTATGGCCGGCGTGAAATACGGCACGTCCACGCTGCGTTTGTAATCGAGCGCGTTGTCCAGCGCCTGCGTGTTCAAAGTCAGCGCCCTCGCCATCTTGAAGAAGATGTCCGTCTGGTCGTAGTAGCCGTAGAACAGGAGCGCGCCCGCGCCTTCCGCCGTGACCGGAACGGACGATCCCGTGTGATCGCCCGTCCGATAGCCGACCTTGAGTCTGACGCGATTGGTGTTCTCAGGATAACGGTCGCTGTTGGCGTCTTGATAATCAGGAAACCCTGACGTTTCGCCGACACGGTTTTCGACGCCGATGTTGCCCTGGCCGCGATTGGCATTCGGGTAGGGCAGCGTCGCGTAAACGTTCTGCACGGCGTTTGTGACCTGCGTATCGACCGCGCCGATGATGCTCATTGATTGGTCGTGGTCGGCCGTGCACAGGACGAGCGTGTTGGCGCGGCTGTTGGCGCTGGTGTTGAGGTAAGCGCGTCCGACGCCAACGGCTTTGTCGAATTCTATGTTGTCCCAGATTTGGCCTGCGGCGTAGTTCGGGTGCGATTGCTTGTCAATCGAAGCGCCTTCGACCATCAGGATAAACGGCGCGTTGCCTTTGTGCAGCACCGCTATCGCCTTGCGCGTCATCTCGTCCAGAAACGGCTGATCCGTAAAGCCGCCGAAATCAGGCGCGGGCTCGTCCGCGGGGCGAGTCAGGTTGAGCTTGTCGTAAGCGACATTCATGTTCGAGGTGCGGAAGAGGCCGACGAGCCTGGACGGCGGGTTGGCTTCGCTGACGGCGTTCAATTGCGTGCGGTTCGCCACCGAGGTAAAGCCTGCGTTGGTCAGCTCGGTCAACAGGTTTCGCGTGTCGCCGCTGTTAGCCGCCGTGCGGGCATTGAAATTTTCCAGTCCTCCGCCCAGCATCACGTCGAACTGCGTGCCCTGCGTGACCGTCCCGTCAACGTACTGGCGCGCGATCTCTTTCAAGAGGTTGCGCGTGATCGTGTGCGCGCCTTCGGCGGCGGGAGTGGCGTCTGTGATGTCCGAGGTCGTGACGATGCCCGTCTTGTAGCCGTAGCGGCGTCTGAGGTATTGCCACAGGGTTTCGACACGCGGATTATCGAGCGCGTACTGCTTGGTGGCCTGCTGGTTCTGGGCTGAGTAGCGAAAATCGTTGTTATCCGGGAAGACGTTCAACGCGCCGTTGATGGTCTTGTTGCCGGTCGTCCACGCAGAGCCCGTGTTGGCCGAATCCGGCACGATGTTATCGAGTGAGTAGGTCATGCTCATGCCCGTGACGGGCATTTGGTCCATCTGTTGCAGCTCATCAAACCAGCCTTCGCGGAAACGCCCGGCCGTGCTCTGCGCGACGATGCGGCTGGCGTCCCTGTAAGCCGTGCCCATCGCGTCGCCGAGAAAGAGGATGATGCTCTTCTGCGCCTGCAGGTTGAAGTCCTGCACGCTGATTTGAGTCGCGACGCCGTAGATATGATGGCCGTCAACGACGATGGCCTGAATGGTCTTAAGGCCCGGCGTCTGGAAGTTTACTTTCCGATAAGTCCACGCGCGGTCGATGTTGTTCGGGTTGTTGTCGTTGTCGCTGGTCGCCTCCAAAGCTCCTGTGTAGTTCAGCGCCTCGCTTCCATTTTCATTGAGCACGCTGAGCTGCACGCGCGCTTTGGGGCTGGATAACCCTTCGGCTTCACAGCGCAGGTCGAAGTATTGTCCCGTCAGGACGCGAAATCTTTCGGGCAGGACGAGACGCACGGTGGGCGCGCTCTGCGCCCTCGCGCTCTCCGCGCCGACGAAGAGCGTCAAAAGCACGAAGATCATGAGCGGCAGAACTGTTCGGTGACGATTATTCATAGCACTCTCTCCATTCATCTGTGTGATAGAAATTTGAGCGTGCGAGGAAGCTAACGCCTGCGTGTTAAGGTTGGGTGGATGAAATATTAAAAGCCGCTCAAATGTTTGTTACACTGGTATTATCTGAGGCAGGAGAGAAGCTGTATGTTTTGTCCGAATTGCGGAGCCGCCGAACAGAGCGCGGATGCTTATTGCAAGCGTTGCGGCGAGTGGCTGCCGGAGCTCAAGGCGCGCAAGCGGCGGGGCCTGGCCGGAGCCACGCCCGAACAGAAGCTCTTCAAGTCGCTCTTTCTCAGCGCGCTGAGCGCCGCCTCCGCGCTCTTCTCCGCGCTCGCTCTGTATCTGACCTATCTCGGAACCGATGAGGGGAAATGGTCTGTTTACTTTGCAGCAGCCTTCTGCCTCTGCATCGCCTTCTGGCAAACTTTCAATCTCGTCATCGGCCTTCAGTTGCGACAAAGGCTCAAGCGAGGACGCACGGCCTTCGACCAGCAGGCGGAGCTGGAAGAAAAGCGTGAGCAACCATCTCTCAAGGCCGCCGACACGGCGCAGTTCGCGACGCCGTCGAGCGTCACCGAAGCGACGACCGACCTGCTGGAACCGCTGGCGCGAAAGAGCGACCGACGCTGATTCAACTATCAGCTGTGACGGCGCGGTCAGCTCAAGTCCTTAGGTTTCACAAGCCATTCCAGCCGCCCGGCGTGCTCTCGCACCTTGCCCCACTTATCAAGCTCAAGCGAGATGGAGGCCAGGGCCGCTGTGGGCATCCTTTGCGCTTCGCCCGTCAGATGCTCCAACAACTCTTCCAGGCCCGGATTGTGGCCGACCAGCATGACGACCTCCGCCGCGTCTTCGATTTGAGCCAGCACTTCCATCAAGCGTTCAAGGCTGGCCTCGTAGATCCGCTCATCGTAGCGCAGGTCGGCAGTCAGTCTCGCCGTTTCCGTCACGAGCGAGGCTGTTTGCCTGGCTCTTTCCGCCGGTGAGCTGAGGATCAAGTGGGGCTGTAGCTTCTGCTGCCGCAGAAACCTCCCGATGGCCGGAGCAGCTTGCAGGCCACGATTATTCAAGGGCCTCTCAAAGTCTTTCAACCCCGAATCATCCCAACTGGATTTGGCGTGTCTGAGCAGGAGCAGCGTTTTCATTTCCGGCTATCATAGTTCCTGCAGGCGTGATTTGAAAGTCACATTGTTGGACTGCTGATTTCATGCTGTAATACGAAGGCCGCTATCAAAATCGGTTCGGACGCATCCGGCGCGGGCAGCGGGTGAGGGCTTGCCATGTCACGACGCACGATCGTTATCGGAGATATTCACGGCTGTTTTGACGAGCTGCGAGACCTGTTGGATCGCGCCGCTTTCGGCTCGGAGGACAGAGTCGTGGCGGCCGGTGATTTGATCGTGAAGGGTGAGCAGAACAGAGAGGTGCTGGACCTCTTCAGCACGGATGAGCGATTCCGTGCGGTCCTCGGAAATCACGACCTCGCGCTCCTGCGCTATTGGAAGAAAGAGAAGAGTTCGCTCAAGCCTAAGCAGAAAAGCACGCTCGCCGAACTTGAGCCACAACGCGCACGCTACTACGCTTATCTTAATTCTCTGCCTCTCATGATTGACCTCGGCTCGCATGTGGTGGTGCATGCGGGCGTGCGTCCGGGCATCGCGCTGGAGGAGCAGTCCGCAGCGGATTTGACGGAGCTGCGCACGCTTGGAAGTAATCGGAAAAGTCGGGTCGGGACTCCCTGGTATGAGGTTTATGATGGGGAGCAGACGGTGCTCTTCGGTCACTGGCCTGCGCCGCAGCCGAGACGCGGGCCGCGCGCCATCGGCCTTGATACGGGCTGCGTCTACGGCTACCAGTTGACGGCTTACATCCTTGAGACGGGCGAGTTCGTCAGCGTTCGCGCGCATCGCGCGTATGACAGGCCGAAGCCAAAGATCGTCCGTTTTATCTCCAGGCTCTTCGGACCGCCATGATGTCATCGAACTGTAACATGTGTCTGTTATGACTCTCAGGCAGCGCTCGCAGCCCGGATAATTTCAGGAAACTTAACGGTGAAACTAGCAGCGATTGACATCGGTTCAAACTCGATCAAGCTCATCGTGGTGGATGCCGCAGCCAGCGACTCCTTCGCGGTGCTGGCGCGCGAGAAAGAGACCGTGCGGCTCGGACAGCACACGCTGCGTGAAGGAAAGCTCTCACGCGAGTCCATCGGGCGCGCGGCCGAATGCATCAAGCGTTTCCGCTCGATCTCCGAGACGCGCGGCGCTGAGCACATCATCGCCGTCGCCACGGCCTCCGTCCGCGAAGCCGATAACTCCGCAGAGTTCATCGCGGACGTTGAGCGGCTGACCGGAGTGCGTGTGGAAGTTCTCTCTGCCATCGAAGAGGCGCGGCTCATCGGCATCGCCGCCACGCAAAATTGCGCGACTCTCGGCAACTCCCTGCTGAACATAGATATCGGCGGCGGCTCGACCGAGATTTCGCTGATGAAGGACGGCATGCCCGCTTCGCTCTTCTCGGTCAAGCTCGGCGCGGTGGGACTGACGGAGCGTCACATCTCAACCGATCCGGTCAAACCCAAAGAGCTGCGCGCCTTGAAAGAGGAGGTGCGTTTCGCTCTGGAGCGCCCGAGCCGCGAGCTGCACGACGCCAGCTGGCGACAGGCGACCGGTACTTCCGGCACGATCAACGCCCTCGGCGAGGCTCTGCAATTTCGTAATCTGCGGAACGCCGAACTGAAAAATCAGGGCGCGCAGCCGGCCGGCGCAGAGATCGTTTTCAGCCAGTTGGAACGCTTCAATGCGAGATTGGCCGGCCTCTCGCTGGCCGAGCGCAAGGCTCTGCCCGGCGTCAGCGCACAGCGCGCCGAGATCATCATCGCGGGCGGGCAAATCCTGGAAGGAGCGATGCGCGCTCTGAGTATCAATCTCCTGCGCACCTGTGATTGGGCCTTGCGAGAAGGCGTCATCATTGACCGCCTGCGTGAACTGGAAGCGGAGTCGCGCCCGCCCGTGCCGGACTTTGCAGACCAGAGACTGCGCGGCGTGCATGCCGTCGGGCGTCGTTTCGGTTACGAGGAGGCGCACGCGCAACAGGTCTCGCGCCTCGCCGAAAGCATCTTCGATCAGTTGTCCGAATCATGCGGCCTGACGCGTCACGAGCGCACGCTGCTCTCGGCCGCAGCTTTGCTGCACGATGTCGGCTATCACATCGCGCACGAGTCGCACCACAAACACGCGCTCTACCTCATCAAGAATTCCGAGCTGACGGGATTCTCGGAGGCCGAGCGTGAGGTCATCGCCAACATCGCGCGTTATCATCGCGGCTCGCTGCCGAAAGAGCGTCACACGGATTTCGCCGGCCTCAATCAAACGGACCAAGAGACCGTCTCTCGCCTGGCAGCCATCCTGCGCCTCGCCGACGCGCTCGACCGAAGTCACGACAATCGTGTGCGCGACCTTCATTGTGCGCGCGACGGTCAGGCGGCGCGCATCAGTTTGCAGGCGGTCGCGGATTGCGAACGGGAGATCGCCGCCGCCGAGCAGAAGAGCGACCTCTTTGAAAAGGCTTTCAATTGTAAGCTGAGTTTCAGCCGCAGCGGCTTTGCGAAAAAGGCCGGGTAAATCTTTATGGCGAGAGCAGAAGAGATCGACGGGCTTGATTGTGAGGGGAGCGTTCATGCCGGAGCGTTGCTCGTCCTGCGCGCCCGTTTGCATGAGGTCTGGACGTTAAGAGAGAAGGCGCTCGATTTCACAGACATTGAAGGCGTGCATGACATGCGCGTGGCCTCGCGTCGCCTACGCAGCGCGCTACGCGACTTCGCGCCCTTTTTGCGCAAAGCTGTTCCGCAACGGCGGCTGAAAGCTCTGGCCGACGCCCTCGGTCTGGTGCGTGATGAAGATGTCGCGATTGAGGCTTTGGAGAAGCTCAGGGCTAAGGCCCCGGAGCAGCTCGCAAACGGCATTGCACACGTCACGGACGAGCGGCGCTGGAAGCGCGAGCGTGCGCGCGAGGCTCTGGAAAGCGCCTTGTCCGAAGACGCGCTCGCAGCGATGCAGGAGAAATACTCCGCGCGTTTCGAGCGGGCGCTGCGCCCTCCTCTGGAAACCGGAGAAAATGCAGAGGAGCACAAAGCCCCGGCGGTCAGTTTCCGACATGCCGGGCGCGAGATCATCCTCGCACGCTTCCGGGAATTACAGGACCTGAGCTTGAGCCTCTATCATCCTTTCCGGATAAAAGAGCTTCATCGAATGCGTATCGCCGCGAAAAGGCTGCGCTATGCCATCGAGCTGTTTTCCTCATGCTGGGGCGAGTCTCTGTTAGAGATGGCGAAAGAGATAGCCGCGCTGCAAAGCTCTCTCGGCGAGTTGCATGATTGCGATGTGTGGATCATTGATCTGGGCGCGCGGCTCGATGCGCGCGGTCCCGGACAGCGAGCAGAGGGCGCGCAGCAGATGGAAGGTCACGCGAGACAGGCCGGGGTCTGGCTCTTAGGCCATTTCGTCAAAGAACGCG
>JAFBAJ010000184.1 GCA_019247865.1 Acidobacteriota bacterium | reverse complement strand
AGAAAGACAGAAGCACGCAAGGAGTTGAGTTTTTAAGATATGAAGAGAAGAAATTTTTGCCGTTTTGTCTTGACGCTCGCGTTGACGCTGCTGGCTTCGACGGTTTTCGGGCAGGCGGAGCGCGTGCAGGTGACGATCCTCTCGACGACGGATTTGCACGGCAATATCCTGCCGCTCGATTACTACACGAACAAGCCGGACGAGCGCGGGCTGGCGAAGATCGCGACGCTCATCCGGGCCGCGCGCAAAGAGAACCCGCAGTTGCTCCTGCTCGATTCGGGCGACACGATTCAGGGGACGCCGCTCGAATACTTTCATAACAAGAAGAACAACACGCCGCCCGATCCGATGATGCTGGCGATGAACGCGCTCAAGTATGATGCGATGGCGGTCGGAAATCACGAATACAACTTCGGCCTGCGCGTGCTCGAAAAGGCGCGCGGCGAGGCGAAGTTCCCCTGGCTCTCGGCCAACACCTACCGCAAGGGCACAGACCAGACCTACTTCACGCCCTACCTCGTCAAAGAAGTGAACGGCGTCCGCATCGGGATTCTGGGGCTCACGACGCCGGGCATCCCCGGCTGGGAGAATGTTGAGAACTACGCTGGTCTGGAGTTTCGCGAGCCGGTCAGCGAGGCCGAGAAGTGGGTCAGAGTCCTGCGCGAGAAGGAGCGCGTGGATGTCGTCGTCGTGGCGATGCACATGGGTCTCGAAAGAGACCTGCGCACGGGCGAGCTCACACCTGGACAGCAGCCGCACGAGAACGAAGCTCTCGCCATCGCCGAACGCGTGCCGGGCATCGATGTCATCCTGATGGGACACACGCACAGAGAAGTTCCGGCGATGATCTTAAACAACGTCCTCCTGACGCAGGCCAACAGTTGGGGTAAGCACCTCGCGCGCGTCGACTTGTATCTGGAAAGGAGCGCGAAGGGCGGAAGCTGGAAGATCAGCAGCAAGGCAGCGCGCACGATTCCGGTGACGGACAAGATCGAAGCGGACGTAGAGATAGCAAAGATCGGCGAGCCTTATGATAAAGAGACGCAGGAGTGGTTGAGCCGCGTCATCGGTGAATCGGACGCGGAGCTGACGGCCGAGCAGGCGCGCTTTCGCGACACAGCGATTCTGGACCTGGTGCAGCGCGTGCAACTCGAAGCCGGAGGCGCGGACGCTTCGATGGTCGCGAGCTTTAACGACCGCGCGCGCATCGGCAAAGGCCCGGTCACCGTCCGCGACATCGCAGGGCTCTACGTCTACGAAAACACTCTGGTCGTCATCGAGGTCACTGGGCAGCAGTTGAAAGAAGCGCTCGAACACTCCGCCAAATATTTTCGCGCTTACGAGCCGGGCAAGACGGCCGCCGAGCTGGTGGATGAAAAAATACCCGGCTACCAATTCGACATCGCAGAGGGCGTGACCTACGACCTCGACCTCTCAAAGCCCTTCGGCGAGCGCATTCTCAACCTGCGCTATCGCGGCCAGCCTTTGAACCCGGCGCAGAAGCTCAAGCTCGCCATCAACAATTATCGAGCCAACGGCGGCGGGCGCTATCTGATGTACAAGGATGCGCCGGTCGTCCTGCGTTCGAGCCAGGAGATACGCGAGCTGATTATCGACTGGGTCGAGAAGCACAAAAGCATCCCGACCGAACCGACGAACAACTGGCGACTGCTCCCTATAAAATAAGTTCGGATTTAAACGGACCGAAGCGGCAACCCGGAGGGGATATTTCGGGTTGCCGCTTCGCGGGAAGGCGAGTTAGCTGGTGGTGTCGCTCGCCTATAAGCTTGTCGTTACTGCTGAAAGTTCGCTTTAGTGGAGCGCGGCGATAACGGTCACGGTCTCGACCTGCTCATTGTTCTTCGCCAGCTCGTTCTCCAGCGCCTTCTCTTTGCTCGAAGGGGCGAGCTCACGTCCCGTCGTTTCGCCGACCAACCAGACCTGCGCGAGAAAGTACTGGTTGCCGTAGCGTCTGAAGACCAGCACGGACTGCTCTTTGGCCTGGCTCGCCTGGATGTTGCGCGCCTGGCGGGCGACGTTCTGGTCGCTCTCCTGATTAGTAATGCGCAGGGTCGAGCCGTCGCTGTTCAAGCGGCTGACCTGGTAGTCACCGGCCGGGAGCGTCCTGCTGCCGACGCTGAATTCGAACGGCACTTTGACCGTCAGGGTATGGCCGGGCGTTTGAGCCGACGCCGACGCCAGAGCGGAAACAAAAGCAACCATCAGCACGAGGATAATCATTGCGAAAAATTTGAACATCTGTCTCTTCATCTCAAACTCCTTCTGCCCTGTGTGTCGGGCGGGCGGTCGAATCCGGGCGACCGCCGGGGGTGTTACTTGTGGGAGAAGCGGTCTTTCTAAGGGGCCGCTGCGAACTCTGTTTTCAAACTTCAATAGCGCCTGCCGCTGTGCCTTTTGTTCTCGCCTGACAGTCATTGCGAGCGTCGTGCCAGATCCGATGTGTGACCGCCGAGGGCTCTCCGCTTTTGCTTTAAACTCCTGATGGTTTGAGGGATAGCCGGTCTAACGCGGCCTGCGTGTGTGGAGCTGTGCGGCGCTGAGTGTGGCGTCCCACACTATCCGAAGAGATAGACCGTGCTATCCGAACGGATAGAGCCCGGCTGTGAAAAGCTCCGTTAGGAGCGAAATGTTTATAGCCATTTGATCCCAGCTCCGTCAGGAGCAGAATAAACATTTCGCTCCTGACGGAGCTTGCCGGCTCTAGATATTTGTGCAGGCTATAAACATGCCGCCGCTCTGCGGCTTTTTTTATCCTTTGCGGTTTATGCAATGTCTTGTCATTTCGTCCGAGCTGGCCGTACACTCTAACGTGGCATGAACCCCAGACTGACAGCCATCGGAGGGCCTTTGAAGGGCACCGTCTTCACCCTGACGGAGGCGGAGGTCACCATCGGGCGCGAATCCTCGAACGGGCTCTGCATCGCGGACTCTTCGGTCTCGCGCCGCCATTGCCAGATCAAGCGGGACGGCGACGAGCACACGATCTTCGACCTCGACAGCCTCAACAGCACGTTCGTCAACGACCTGCCGGTCAAGCAGCGTCAACTTGCGCACGGCGACCGCATCAAGATCGGCGACTCGCTCTTTCTCTTTCACCTCTTCGAGACGGACATCCCGACCTCGTCCAGCAAAGTCCATTTCGACGACCGCCCTTCGACGAGCCGCGACACGATGCGCGTCCGGGTCGAAGACTCGGTGCAACTCATGGCGCGCGACCTCTGCGCGTTGATGAAGATCAGCGCGGCCATCAACTCGATACACCAGCTCGACGAGCTGCAAAAGCAGTTGCTCGAACTGATCTTCGAGGTCGTCCCGGCACAGCGCGGCGCGATCCTGCTCCGGGAAGAGGACGGGGAAGAGTTCTCGACGCTCTTCGGGCTTGACCGCGAGGCGGGGATGGACGCGACCGTGCGCGTGAGCCGCACCATCGCCCAGCAGGTCTTACAGGATGGCGTCTCGATCCTCAGCAACGAAGTGGCTGAGAGCGATGCTTTCGCGGATGTCGAAAGCGTCATCGCCTCGCAGATGCAATCGGTGCTGGCCGTGCCGCTCGTGCTCTTTGAAAAAGTTCTCGGCGTCGTCTATCTCTACACGACCGACCCGGCCGCGTGTTTCGCCGAAGACCACCTGCAACTGGTGACGGCCATCGTCAACATCGCGGCGGTCGCGTTGCAGAACGTGCGGCACATCGAATCGCTCGAAAGCGAGAACCGCGAGCTGCGCGCGAGCTTCAACCTGGAGCACAACATGGTCGGAGAGAGCGATTCGATGCAGGAGCTGTATCAGCTTATCTCGCGCATCGCGCCGACCGATTCGACCGTCCTCATCCGCGGCGAGAGCGGAACCGGCAAAGAGCTGGCGGCGCGCGCCATCCAGCTCAACAGCCCGCGCGCGACCAAGCCGTTCGTCGCCGTCAACTGCGCCGCGCTGACCGAAAGCCTGCTCGAATCCGAACTCTTCGGCCACGAGAAAGGAGCCTTCACCGGAGCCATCGCGCAGAAGAAGGGGAAGCTCGAAATGGCCGACGGCGGGACGATCTTTCTGGATGAGATCGGCGAGCTGGCTCCGCTGCTGCAAGCCAAGCTCCTGCGCGTCCTGCAGGAGCGCGAGTACGAGCGCGTCGGCGGCACGCGCACGATCAAGGTTGACCTGCGCCTCATCGCCGCGACCAACAAGGATCTGGAAGAAGCGATCCGGCGCGGTGAGTTTCGACAGGACTTGTACTATCGCCTCAACGTCGTCGCGCTGTTGATGCCTGCTTTGAGAGAGCGCCGTGAGGACATCCCGCTGCTCGCCAACTTCTTCGTCGAAAAGTACGGGCACAAGTGCCGACAGCGCGCGATGAAAATCTCGAAGGAGGCGCGCGCGCGGCTCCTGGGGTATGATTGGCCGGGCAACGTGCGCGAGCTGGAGAACGCCATCGAGCGCGCCGTCGTCCTGAGCTCGACCGACATCATCATGCCTGAGGATTTGCCGGAAGCTCTGCTCGAAACCGAATCGCCCACGGGCGCGCCCGCCGCCAAATATCACGAGGCCGTGCAGGAGACCAAGAAACAGCTCATCCTGCAGGCCGTCGAACAGGCCGCGGGCAACTACACCGAAGCGGCCAAACTGCTCGGCGTGCATCCGAACTACCTGCACCGCCTGATTCGCAACATGAACCTGAAGCCGGAGCTAAAAAATAGAGACGCTTAACCCAAGAGAGGAGGGGCTATGAAAATCCTGAGTGCAACCTTGTTCTTAATCCTCTTTGCCGTTTCGCCTGCTCCGGCGCAGTAGGCTAAAAATGGGAAGCTCGTCGGCGATTCCCCGGTCTCGTCAAATAATTTCCAGTGAGGTGACAAGCTATGTTGAAGCACAATCTTATGTACCTTCGTTACTTCATCGCGCTCCTCTTGCTGGCGCTCGTCGCGGCCTCTTGCAACAGGTCAGACCGCTTCACGGCTTACTTCGGCCGCACGCGTCCGCCCGCCGGAGAGGTCCTGCGGTACGTCTCCGGCGACGAGCCGGAATCGCTTGACCCGCAGGTCAGCACGGGCCAGCCGGAAGGGCGCATCTACATGGCGCTCTACGAAGGCTTGACCGTCTACGGCCCGAAAGACATGCAGCCCGTGCCCGGCGTCGCGGAGCGTTGGGACATCAATCATGACTCCACGGAGTTTACTTTTCATCTGCGCAGGAACGCGCGCTGGTCGAACGGCGACCCGCTCACGGCGAAGGATTTCGTCTACAGCCTGCGTCGCGGCCTCGCGCCTGAGACCGCTTCGCGCTTCGCCTTCCTGGCCTATTACGTCAAGTACGCGCAGCCCTACAACGAGGGCGCGGTCTTCGTGCGCGATCCGCAGACGGGACAGTTCCTGCTCAGGAAAGATTTCGAGCCGGGAGCCGCAACGCCGGAAGCTCAAGCGGAAATTTCAGGGACCCAGTTTCATCAATTCATCAATGCTCCCGAACGGCTCACGCTGCCCGGCGATGAAAAGGGGCGAGCCAAAGTTTTAGCAGCAGACCCTAAGCTCCAGGCCGCGCTCGCGGGCAAAGAGTTCGTCAAGGTCGCGGCGGAAGATGTCGGGATCGAAGCGGTGGATGATTACACGCTGCGTTACACGCTGGTGCAGCCCGCCTCGTTCTTTCTGGGCCTGACCTCCAACCAGTTCTTCAGTCCCGTCCCGCGCGCGGCAATCGAACAGTACGGCGACCAGTGGGCGCAGCCCGGACACATCGTCACCTGCGGCCCGTTCAAGCTCG
>JAFBAJ010000031.1 GCA_019247865.1 Acidobacteriota bacterium | reverse complement strand
GACTGCGTAATCAACCCGGCCGAAATGCAGATCGGACAGATGGACGATGGTTTTCATGACTCCTCGCTTCCTTTCCCTCCCGGTACGATAACACTCAGCGCGCGTGGTCGCACGCGGTAATGGAGCGGCGTCTGCATGACCGTGACTTCGCCGTCTGTGGCGACGCGCAGGCGACGCCGGCGGGTCTCGATCCAGAGCTCTCTGGTGCAGAGGGCGTCGAAATCCTCTTCGTCACGCAGGCCGCCGAAGAGCGCGCGCCAGGCCAGCCGCAGGAGCCCCATGCGTCCCGTGCGATGCGCGATGTAGAGGCTCAGCCGTCCCGCGTCCAGGCAGGCGCGCGCGCCGATATCGAAGCTCTCCATGACGTACTCGTTGTTGCCGATAAAGACGAACGGCGTGCGCCGCGCCAGCTCGCGCTCGTCGACATGCAGGCGGACGTTGAGGAACGGGTAACGCCTGAGCACGGAGAGCGCGGCCCAGATGAAGGCGGGCCACTTGCCGCGCCCGAGCCGGTGCTGCTGCTGTTCTCGCCGGTGGACGATGCTCGGATAAAGTCCGAGGCTCGAATTGTTGAGAAAGACGCGGCCGTTGACTTCGCCGACATCCACCTGCACGGCGCGGCCGTTGAGGATGGTCTCCGCGGCCTCTTTCAAGCCGAGCGGAATCCGCAGGTCTTTGGCGAAGTGATTGAGCGTGCCGAGCGGCAGCACGCCCAGCGTGCGGTCTGTATCGACGAGCTGCGCTGCGACGGCGTTGATCGTGCCGTCGCCTCCGCCCGCGACGATGGGCTGTCGCTCCTCCTTCACCGCGCGACGCGCCAGCTCGATGATCTCTCCGCCGCTCCGCGCGAGCAGCACCGACGCATCGACTCCGCGCGCGCCGAACAGCTCTTTCAAGTGTTTGACCGCCTCCGCCTTATCGTCCGTCCCGGAAGAAGCGTTGATGATGACTGTCGGACGCACAACCAAACCCCTTTTGATTGAAATGACGTGCGAGGCTTGAGCATAGCATAAAGTGTCCGGTCTCGGACTTTGGTCTTTGTGCTTTGGTCTTTGCACGCGACGGAAGTAAAATCAGCACACGACAAATGGAGCGTGAATTGATGAGCGAAAAGGTCGCGCAGGAAAGAGCGGAGACGGACGCAGGGCACGAGCACAGCCACTACGGGCCTAAGCACGAGGTCCATGGCTCCGGCGAGACGAAGCCGGAAGGCGGCGACGGCAGCGATGGCGGCGATGTTGCTTCACGCGCCGTGCGCGTGAAGCCATCCGGCGAGCCGCTGCCGAACGCACAGCCGCCCGACGACGTGGCGGACATAGAGCTTCAGCCCGCGAGCGCATCCGCGGGCGGCGTCCCGGCCGTGCTCGAATCTATGAAGCACGCGTGGCGCGAGATGGGTGCGGCGCGAAGCCTGAAGACGCTCCTCAAACTGAATCAGAAGGAGGGCTTCGATTGTCCCGGCTGCGCCTGGCCCGACCCGGACGGCGAGCGTGCGCACGCGGAGTTCTGCGAGAACGGAGCCAAGGCCGTCGCCGAAGAGGCGACCACAAAGCGTGTGACGCCCCAATTTTTTCGTGAGCACAGCGTCCGCGACCTCTCGCTCAAATCCGATTTCTGGCTCGGCAAGCAGGGCCGCCTCACGCATCCGATGCACCTCAGCGCGGGCGGCACGCATTACGAGGCCGTTACCTGGGAGCGCGCTTTTCAGCTCATCGCGGACGAGCTCAACGCGCTCGCCACGCCGGACGAAGCGCTCTTTTATACTTCCGGCCGGACGAGCAACGAGGCCGCGTTTCTGTACCAGCTCTTCGTGCGACAGTTCGGGACGAACAACCTGCCGGACTGCTCGAACATGTGCCACGAATCGAGCGGCTCCGCGCTGACCGAGACCATCGGCATCGGCAAGGGCACGGTCACCCTCAACGATTTCGAGCTGGCCGAAGCCATCTTCGTCATCGGCCAGAATCCGGGGACGAACCACCCGCGCATGCTGACCTCGCTCCAGTCAGCCAAGCGCAACGGCTGCCGGATCGTGCACATCAACCCGCTGCCGGAAGTCGGCCTGCGCCGCTTCAAATATCCGCAGGAGCTGAGCGGCGTCATCGGCCACGGGACAGAGCTCGCAGACCTCTTCCTGCAAGTCCGCATCAACGGCGATGTCGCGCTCCTCAAGGGCATCATGAAAGAGGTGCTGGCAGAAGAAGAGTTGCGGCCGGGCGAAGTGCTCGATCATAAATTCATCGCGGAGAAGACAGGGGGCTTTGAGAGCTTTGCCGCCGCGCTGCGTTCGGTCGGCTGGGACGAACTCGTCGAGCAGAGCGGCATCACACGCGAGCAGCTTCGCGCGGCGGCCGAAATCTTTATCAAATCCGAGCGCACAATCTTCTGCTGGGCGATGGGGCTCACGCAGCACCGGAACGCCGTCGCCAACATACAGGAGATCGTCAATCTTCTTTTGCTGCGCGGCCAGATCGGAAAGCCCGGCGCGGGCGCGTGCCCCGTGCGCGGCCACAGCAACGTGCAGGGCGACCGGACGATGGGCATCTGGGAACGCCCGACGGAAAATTTTTTGAATGACCTCGCGCGCGAATTCGCCTTTGAGCCGCCGCGCGAACACGGCTTCGATACGGTCGAATCCATCAAGGCCATGCACGAAGGGAAAGCCAAAATCTTCTTCGCCATGGGCGGCAACTTTCTCTCCGCGACGCCCGACACGGAATACACTGCGGAAGCTTTGCGGCGCTGTCGCCTGACCGTGCACGTCTCGACCAAGATGAATCGCGCGCATCTCATCACGGGCGAGCAGGCTTTGATTCTTCCCTGTCTCGGGCGCACGGAAGAGGACGTGCAGGAGAGCGGCCCGCAGTTCGTCAGCGTCGAAAACTCTATGGGCGTCGTCCATCCTTCGCGCGGCACGCTCAAGCCCGCGTCCGAACATCTGCTGAGCGAGCCGCGCATCGTCGCACGCCTCGCGCGGGCCACGCTCGGAGAAAAGAGCGCGGTGAATTGGGAATGGCTGACGGCCGATTAC
>JAFBAJ010000688.1 GCA_019247865.1 Acidobacteriota bacterium | reverse complement strand
ATGATGAATCGCATAAGCCTCCTCAAGATTGAGAGATCGTCATATCATTGATTGAACGAAACTGACGATTAAGCCTTGCGCCCTCTGCTACTCCTCCTCTTCCCTCTCCTTGCCGTCCGGCCGCTTGATGCCGAACTTTTCCAAGCGGTACTGGAGCGTGCGGAAGGTCAGGCCGAGGAGCTTGGCGGCCTTCGTGATGTTGTAGTCGGTCTGCTCCATCGCCTGTGTGATGAGGCTGCGCTCGACGTCCTCGAAGGCGATGCCGCCCGCCGGGAGCTTGAAGGCCGTGTCGGAGACGGGGCGCGTTTCCTGACGGACTTCGAGCGGCAGGTCTTCGACCGTGATGAGGTCGCCTTCGCAGAGGAGGATGGCGCGCTCGATGGCCGATTCCAGTTGGCGGACGTTGCCGGGCCAGCTGTAGTCCTGCATCAAACGCTTGGTCTCCGGCGTCAGCCCGCGCACCAGTCGCGAAGTGTTGCGCGTGTGCTTCTTGAGAAAGAAGTCGATCAGCACCGGGATGTCGTCGCGCCGCTCGCGCAAGGGAGGCACGTCAATCGAGAGGACGTTGATGCGATAGTAGAGGTCGTCGCGGAAACGGCCGTCGGCGACCATCGCGCGCAGGTCGCGGTTGGTCGCGGCGACGACCCGGACGTCGATCTTGATCGCGCGCGTGCCGCCGACGCGGCGAATCTCACGCTCCTGTAAGGCGCGCAGGAGCTTCGCCTGCATGGCGATGTCCAGCTCTGCGATCTCGTCCAGAAAGAGCGTGCCGCGATCCGCGACCTCGAACAAGCCCTTCTTCTCGGCGTGCGCGCCGGTGAAGGAGCCCTTCTCGTGTCCGAAGAGCTCGGACTCCAACAGGTTCTCGTTGATGGCGGCGCAGTTGACGGCCTGAAACATCTCGGTCGAGCGCGGGCTCTGATTGTGTATCGCGCGCGCGATGAGCTCCTTGCCCGTGCCGCTCTCGCCGCGAATGAGCACGGTCGAGCTGGAGCGCGCCACCTTGAGAATCATCTTCTTGACGGCCTCCATCTCAGGCGAAGCGGAGATGATCTCCATATCGAGCGCGTCGAGCTTCTTGAGCGCGCGGCGGATCGTCTCCAGCAGCGCGTCACGCTCGTAAGGCTTTTGCAGGTAATCGAACGCGCCGCGCCGGAGCGCTTCCTTCGCCGAATCGATTGAGCCGTGCGCCGTGAGCAGGATGACGATGATCGAAGAGTCCTGCGCCAGCAGATGCTGCAAGAGCTCTATGCCGTCCATCCCGGTCATCTTGAGGTCGGTCAGCGCGAGATCGAAGCGCCGGTCGGCGGCGAACTTG
This sequence comes from Acidobacteriota bacterium, assembly GCA_019247865.1. Classification (GTDB taxonomy): domain Bacteria; phylum Acidobacteriota; class Blastocatellia; order Pyrinomonadales; family Pyrinomonadaceae; genus JACMLC01. The sequence goes on along the minus strand of JAFBAJ010000688.1, from coordinate 2,737 downwards.
AGCGCGGCCTCGCCGCTCGAAGCGGTCGTCACGTCGTAGCCCTCGCCCGACAGAATCATCTCCAGGATTTCGCGCTGCGATTTTTCATCGTCAACCACGAGTATGCTTTTGCGAGCCATATGTTGTCAGGAGTCAGCAGTCAGGAGTCAGCAGCCAGAAGGAAAGCGTTCCCGGTTTTTATTCTGGATTCTGGCTCCTGACTTCTGGTTTCGCTCCTTCGTCCTTTCCTTCAGTTGGAAGTGTAATCGTAAATGTCGTGCCGCGTCCTACTTCTGATTGTACCTCAATCGTGCCGCCGTGATCGTCCACGGCCTTCTTGACGATGGCGAGGCCGAGCCCCGTGCCCGTCTCTTTGGTCGAAAAATAGGGCTCGAAGAGATGCGAGATATTTTCGGGCGGAATGCCCGCGCCGGTGTCCGCGACCTCGATCCGCGCGCGGCGTCCGCCGTCCGCGCCGGAGAGTTTGACCGACAGGCTCCCGCCCCGCCCGTCAATCGCCTGCAAAGCGTTGATGTAGAGATTGGTCAGCACGGAGCGCAGGGATTCCGCATCGCCGAGGACGTGCGGCACTTCGCCCTGCTGCTCGATGCTGGTGGCGATGCCGTTCTCTGTCGCCTGCACTTCGACCAGCCGCATGGCGTCTTCGGCGGTCGCGCGCAGGTCGAGCGGGCGCAGCTCAAGCTTGGCCGGGCGCGTGTAGTTGAGAAAGTCCGTGATGCGCGAATTGATGCGCGCGACCTCGACCTTGAGCTGCACTGCGAGCCGCTCGAACGTCTCACGCTTCCCAGCGTCCTCCGGCGCGAACGCGTTGCGCAGGTGATCGAGCGTCAGGTTGATGTAGTTCAAAGGGTTCCGAATCTCGTGCGCGATGGCCGAGGCGAGACGGCCGACGACGGCCGACTGCTGCGCCTGATAGAGCTGCCCTTCCAGCTCGCGCGTGCGCCCGAGCCCCGCGATCATCTCGTTGAAACGCGAAGCGAGCTGTCCCATCTCGTCGCGGCGGTCTGAGCCTGGCACGCGGAAATCCAGGTCGCCGGCGGCGACGCGACGCGCCGCGCTCGACAGATCGCTGATCGGTCGCGTGAAGCGCCAGACGAGAATCGTGGTAATGCCGGTCGCAAACAGCAGCACGGCGAGCATGTAGATGAGGGGCCTGGCGGCCTGCCGGTTCCAGATGCCCTTCATCTGACCGTGCGGGGCCAGCACGACGAAGACATACCAGCGTCCGTCTTCCGTCTCGACGGAAAACCCGTGAGACTCGCCCGCCACGTCGCTCCCGCTCGAAGGAAACGGGATTTTCTCTTCCGTGAGCTGGGCGGCATTCATCAATGGCGGGAGCTTCATCTCCCATAAATAGCGATACTGATATGCCCCGTCATCCGTCTGTTTTGGCAGGTAATCGCCCGTCAGTGTATCCACGATGTGCCAGTTGCGGTCGACGACGATGACGTTGGCGACGCGCCCGGTCTGCTCGTCCAGCGCGGGCTGTGTGGATTTGCTGCGCAGCTCCGTCAGCCGCTCTGTGGACGAGATGCTTTTGACGCCGAGCGCGACGCCGGAGATGAGCGCCTGATTCTGTCTTTCGCGAATGCGCGCGCTGTTGCGCTCGGCGAGCACGTTCAGGTAATACTGCACGCCGAGCGTCGTCACGAGCAGCGCCGCCAGCACCAGCAGGAGCCGCGCGCGAAAGCTGTAAAAGATTCTCAGGGCGCTCATCTTGCAAATCGAAAATTCTAAGAAGCCGTTTAAAAGCCTCCGGTCGAAGCTCCGTCAGGAGTGAGATGCTTTCGCAGCTCCTTCAGGAGCGAGATGTTTTAAAAGCTCCGTAGGAGCGAGATGTTTATAGCCCCTCCAGTCTCCCACAGATGAGCTCCGTCAGGAGCGGAATATGTCGCTCCTATCGGAGCTTCAAATCGGGTGGCGGCTGCGGGCTATAAACATGCCGCCGCTCTGCGGCTATTATTCATGACCGCTCTGCGGCTATTAAGCATGATCGCTCCGCGGCTATAAACATTTCGCCGCTCCGCGGCTATAAACATTGCGCCGCGCTGCGGCTATAAACATGCCGCCGCTCCGCGGCTATCAATTATTCCGCCGCTCTGCGGCTGTTGAGACGATAAACATTTCGCCGCTCTGCGGCTTTAAACATTTCGCCGCTCCGCGGCTTTTAATGGCGACGCGATGCGGCTTTTAATGATCTCACTCTGCAGCTTCTAATGATGCCGCTCTGCGGCTTTTAATGATCCCGCTCTGCGGCTTTTTCACAGCGCCGCCTCACAGCGCCGCTCGGCGGCTTTTTGAACAACTTCTAAAATCCTGTTGCCGCTTCTTGGCTCAGATGTTATATTTGCAGCGGTCTCAACGCAAACTCCCCGGAGGCCGCCTAAGGGAACTCTCCCACCTCAACTGTTAAAGACCTAAGGTCGAAGTAAAAAAGATTGATGCCGACGGGAGTATTATTAGTGGCTGTGAATCCTTCAACTTTTGTCTTAACAGAGAACAGCGGCGCGACGCCGTCTTGTATCGTCCCAATCGAGGGCTTGCCGATTCCTCCTCTCGTCTGCTCGCTCAATCATTCAGAATTTCAACAGCGAGGCTTTGCCGATGACCCAACACAGAATTACCCCGACGACCCGCGCGCAGCTCGCGTATACCCTTCTGCTCTGCGCATCATTCTTCATCCTTGCAGCTTCGTCCCCAGCTAACGCACAACGCCGCGCGGCCAAAAGCAAGGCCA
>JAFBAJ010000469.1 GCA_019247865.1 Acidobacteriota bacterium | reverse complement strand
CTTCTTTATCTTCGCCGTCACGTTCGCCTCTTTCGACTGGGTGATGTCGCTCGACGCCGAGTGGTTCTCGACCATCTTCGGGCTAATCTTTCTGATGAACTGGGTGCTCACGGCCTTCTCGTTCACGATCTTCCTGATGGCGATGCTCTCGACGCGCAAGCCGATGTCGGACGTGGTGGCTCCGGCGCACTTTCACGATCTGGGCAAGCTGCTGCTGGCCTTCGTCATGCTGTGGGCCTACTTCTCTTTCTCGCAGTATCTGATCATCTAGTCGGGGAACATTCCGGAAGAGACGCGCTGGTATCTCTATCGTCTGCGCGGCGGGTGGGGCTATGTCGCGATTCTGATCGTGCTCCTGCATTTCGCGCTGCCGTTCGTGATGCTGCTCTCGCGCGACATCAAGCGGAGCGCCAAAGCTTTGATGTGGATCGCGCTGCTGGTCTTTGTGATGCGGCTGGTGGATCTGCTCTGGCTGATCGTGCCCGTCTTTCATAACAACCAGCTTCATTTCAGCTGGATGGACTTTATCGCTCCCATCGGCATCGGCGGCATCTGGGTCTGGTACTTCGCCTGGGAACTCAAGAAGCGACCGCTCTTTCCCTTCAACGACCCGCAACTGGCGGACGCCATCGAGCGCGGCCGTCATGAAGGACATTGAGCGTGAGGGATTTGGAATTTAAGTCATGAAGAAGAGACGCGATGACATCCACGAGACGCCGGATGTCACGTACATACACAATCCGGAGGTCGCTCATGAGGTGAGCGACGTCAACATCAAGGCGATCCTGCAATTCACCGCGGGGCTCCTGGTGTTCGCCGTGACGGTGCACATCCTGATGTGGCTCATGCTGCGAACCTTCGAGGCGCGCGAGGTCCGGCGCGAAGAGAAAGCTCCTCCCAGCCCGATGGCCTTGACGCCTAAGGAGCGTCTGCCGCCCGAGCCGCGCCTGCAGGCCGCGCCCGGCTTCGGCGACGACCTCGCGCTCGAAGGCGGCAGGAATCTGGAGCTGCAAGCGCCGCAGGCCGAGTACAGAGTCCTGCGCCAGCGCTGGGAACAGGTGCTCAGGAACGGACAGAAGGACGAGAAGACAGGGGCCGTGACGGCTCTGCCCATCGAGCAGGCGATCAAACAGGTGGCCGCGCAGGGCTTGCCCGCACGCCCTGCCGCCGCCGGACAGAAGAGCTACCAGCAGGTGATGGAGATTCCCTCCTATCCCAGCTCCGGGCGGATGATGGAAATGAGAAGGCAATGAAGAGCAGGAGACAGAAGTCTGGAGTCAGGAGTCAGAAGCGTGCAGGCGTTGCAGGCGTGCTTCGTTATTGTTTGCCGCTGATCGCGTGCTCTCTACTGCTGCTCACTTTCGCTGCTCAAACGTTCGCGCAGATGGGGCAGCAGTACAGCAATTCGCCGCTCTACGGGCCGCGGCCGGAGCTCGGCTCAGGCACGACCGAGAACGGGTTGCCCAAGCCTTTGCAGGCGGTCGGCATCGACCAGCGGCTGGGCGAGCAGGTGCCGCTCGACACCATCTTTCGTGACGAGACGGGGCGCGAGGTGCGGCTCGGCGAGTATTTCAATCACGGCCGTCCGGTCATCATCACTTTGGTCTATTACGAATGCCCGATGCTCTGCAATCAGGTTCTGAACGAGCTGGCCGGAGCACTCAAGTCCTTATCGTTCGATGTCGGCAAAGAGTTCGATGTCGTGACCGTCAGCTTCGACGCGCGCGAGACGCCGCAACTGGCCGCCGCCAAGAAGGATTCTTACATGGCGCGCTACGGCCGCGCGGGAGCCGAGCGGGGCTGGCACTTTCTGACGGGCGATCAGCAATCCATCGACGCGCTGACGCGCGCGGTCGGGTTTCGTTATACCTATGACGAGAAGTCAAAGCAGTTCGCGCACGCGAGCGGGATCATGCTGGCGACGCCCGACGGCAAGCTGGCGCGCTACTTCTACGGCCTCGAATACGCGCCTAAGGAGCTGCGACTGAGCATCGTCGAAGCCTCCGCCGGAAAGGTCGGAACGCCCGTGGACGCACTGATGCTCTATTGCTTTCACTACGACCCGACGAGCGGCAAGTACGGCCTGGCGATCATGAACATCGTGCGTCTGAGCGGGGCGCTCACCGTCGTCGGCATCTTCGCCATGCTCTTCATCATGAAACGGCGAGAGAGCAGTCGAGGGAGCCGGAAGGGCGGCGACCCGGAGGGCTTGAAGGCAGGAGGCGCGGCGTAAAAACTTATGCAGTCCTGGATACCATTTTTGCCGGAGCAGGCTTCGACCTTCGCGTCGAAGGTGGACGCTCTCTATTTTTATCTCTGCGGCCTGACGGTCTTTTTCACGCTCCTGATTATCTCGGTGCTGATCTTCTTCTTCGTCAAGTATCGCAAGCGCGCGCCGTTCGAAGTCCCGCGTCCCATCGCCGGCTCGATCAAGCTGGAGACGCTGTGGTCCGTCATTCCGTTTATGATCGCGATGTCCATCTTCGTGTGGGGCGCGAGCGTCTATTTCGCGCAGTACCGGATGCCGAAAGACGGGATGGAGATCTTCGTCGTCGGCAAGCAGTGGATGTGGAAGTTTCAGCATTCGACCGGGCAGCGCGAGATCAACGAGCTGCACATTCCGGTCGGCCGCAAGATCAAGCTCACGATGACGACCGAAGATGTCATCCACGACCTCTACATTCCGGCGTTTCGCACCAAAGCCGATGTCGTCCCAGGACGCTACACGTCGCTCTGGTTCGAGCCGACCAAGCCCGGACGCTATCGTCTCTTCTGCGCGGAGTATTGCGGCACGAACCATTCCGGGATGGGCGGCTGGGTCGAGGTCATGACGCAGACCGATTTCGATAACTGGCTGAGCGGCAACGCCAATCAGGTCTCGCCGGTCGAGGCTGGCAAGCAGCTCTTCACGACGACTCTGGGATGCGCGACGTGCCACAACGCGGACGGGACGGGCGGGCGCGGCCCGGCGCTGACCGGGCTCTACGGCAAGACCGTGCAGCTCGAAGGCGGCGGCACAGTGACGGCTGACGAGGCTTATATCCGCGAGGCGATTCTCAATCCGCAGGGGCAACTGGTCGTCGGCTATCAGCCGATCATGCCGACCTTCAAGGGACAGTTGAACGAAGACCAGCTCCTGCAACTGATCGCCTACATTAAGTCCCTCAGTCCGGGACAGTCGAGCGGCATCGAGACGGCCGCTCCCGCGAGCGCGAACAACCCGCAGGCCGGAGCGGCGACGCCCGCCGGTCAGGGCGCGAAATCGCCCGACGCGCAACGGTCGAACCCTTTGAACGCGACCGCGCCGCAACCGTCCGCGAACGGGAGCGGGAATAATGCTGCGCCCAATCGGCGCGGCAACCAGAACAGGCAGTAATATGGAAAACGAAAAAAGAGTATCACCGGATTTGCCGGTCGAGCCGGTTGAGTCGCGCGTCAATTACCTGAACGCGCAGTACGGCGTCAAGTCCTGGCTCCTGACCAAAGACCACAAGCGCATCGGGCTGCTGTATCTGGCGTCGGTCTCGCTGTTCTTCATGCTCGGCGGCATCTACGCGATGATGATCCGTCTGGAGCTGCTGACGCCGCAGGGCGATTTGGTGCAGTCGCAGACCTACAACAAGCTCTTCACGCATCACGGCGTGCTGATGGTCTTCTTCTTTCTGATTCCGTCCATCCCGGCGGTCCTGGGAAACTTCCTCGTCCCGCTGATGATCGGCGCGAAAGACCTGGCCTTTCCGCGCATCAATCTTTTGAGCTGGTACATCTACACACTCGGCGGCATCTTTACGCTGTGGGCGATGATTAACGGCGGCGTGGACACGGGCTGGACTTTTTACACGCCTTTCAGCACGACCTTTTCCAACACGTATGTGATTGCGACGGGGCTCGGCATCTTCATCAACGGGTTCTCTTCGATCCTGACGGGGCTGAATTTCATCGTCACGATCCACACGATGCGCGCGCCGGGGATGACGTGGTTCCGGCTGCCGCTCTTTATCTGGGCGCACTACGCAACGAGCCTGATTATGATCCTGGGCACGCCGGTCATCGCGATCACGATTCTGCTCGTGGCGCTTGAGCGCGCGGCGCACATCGGCATCTTCGACCCGGCTTTGGGGGGCGACCCGATCCTGTTCCAGCATCTCTTCTGGTTCTACTCGCACCCGGCCGTGTACATCATGATCCTGCCCTCGATGGGCGTGGTCAGCGAGCTGATCGCCAACTTTTCGCGGAAGAACATCTTCGGCTACTCGTTCGTCGCGTTCTCTTCGATTGCGATCGCGGTCTTCGGCTTTCTGGTGTGGGGACACCACATGTTCGTGAGCGGGCAGTCGATGTACGCTGGGCTCATCTTTTCGTTCCTGAGCTTTGCGGTGGCGATCCCGTCGGCGATCAAGGTCTTTAACTGGACGGCGACGCTCTTTCAGGGCTCGATTTCGTTTGACACACCGATGCTGTACGGTCTCGGCTTTATCGGGCTCTTTCTCATCGGCGGGATGACGGGACTCTTTCTGGCGGCGCTCGGCCTCGACGTGCATGTGACGGACACCTACTTCGTCGTCGCGCACTTTCATTACGTGATGGTCGGCGGGACGCTGATGGGTTATCTCGGCGGCCTGCATTACTGGTGGCCTAAGATCTCCGGGCGGATGTACCCGGAGGGTTGGGGGCGTTTCGCCGCGCTGGTCATCTTCGTCGGCTTTAACCTGACGTTCCTGCCGCAGTTCGTGGCGGGCTATCTGGGGATGCCGCGCCGTTATCACGCGTATGCGCCGGAGTTTCAGATCTACAATGTGATGTCTTCGGCCGGGGCTTCGATCCTGGGGATGGGGCTCCTGATCCCCCTGGCATATCTGGTCTGGTCTATGCGTTACGGGCGTGTGGCTCCGGCCAACCCGTGGCACCTGCCGGGGCTCGAATGGCGCACGGCCTCTCCGCCGCCGACCGAGAACTTCTACGTCACGCCCGTCGTGACCTGGGAGGCTTACGAGTTCGCGCCGCCCGAAGAGCTACAGGTCATCGGCAAACTGGAGCCGGGAGACAAGGGCGACCATCCGATTGAGGTCGCGCCGTAAAAGATTGGTCTTTGGTTTTGGGTCTTTGGTCTTTGCCCTCTACTTAGGCTTGATTGACGTCATTCAAGTTGAGTGAGACATCAAAGACCAAAGACCAAAGTCCCAAGACCTAATGCAGGAGAGAAAAGTGGCAGCACACGTCGACAGTCATGGTGGAGCGCACAGCGCGCACAGTGCTTTGCAGCACCACTTCGACAACATGGAGCAGCAGCGCGAGGCTGGCTCAATCGGGATGTGGGTCTTTCTGGTCACGGAGATCATGTTCTTCGGCGGCCTCTTCATGGCCTATCTGCTCTATCGCTACAAGTACCCGATGGGCTTTGCGATGGCGAGCAACCACCTTCAATGGAAACTCGGAGCCTTTAACACCATCGTCCTCATCTTCAGCAGTCTGACGATGGCGCTCGCGGTCTATTACGCGCAGACCGGCGTGCGGAAACTGCAAATCGTCTTTCTGGTCGTGACGATGATCCTGGGCGCGACCTTTCTCGGCGTCAAGGCGGTCGAGTATTACGAAAAATATCAGGACAATCTGATCCCCGTGCAGGGGATGTTTCACTGGAATCAGGAGGAGACTCCGTTCAAGCCCGGCGTGACGGAGCAGCAGGTGCAGATGTTCTACTGGATCTACTTTGCGATGACGGGCCTGCACGCGCTGCACATGATTATCGGTCTGGGCATCATGTCGTTTCTGGTCTACTTCGCGTGGCGCGGGCGGTACACGCCGGAGTATCACGCGCCGGTAGAAATCTCAGGGCTCTACTGGCACTTTGTGGACATCGTCTGGATT
>JAFBAJ010000317.1 GCA_019247865.1 Acidobacteriota bacterium | reverse complement strand
CGCGCCCTCCTGCATCTTGACGGATTCGTGGATGAAGGCTCCTTCCCAGCGCCCGCGCGCTTTGCGATAAAAGCGGAGCTGGTGATCCGGATACCAGCCGCCCCCGCGAATCCAGCGCCCCATGTAGAAAGAGCGGCGCGCGATGCGATAACCGTCCGCGAGACTGCCCTCGTCCCGTTGCTTCAAACCGAGAATCGCCTCGCGCAGTTCGTCCGTCACGCGCTCGTCCGCGTCGAGGCTCATCACCCAATCATGCGTCGCCTCTTCGGCCGCGAACTGTTTCTGCGCGGCGAAGCCAGGCCACGCGCGCTCGATGACGCGCGCCCCGCACTCTTCGGCGATTGAGCGCGTCGCGTCCGTGGATTCGGAGTCCACGACCAGAATCTCGTCAGCCCAGGAGACGGACTCGCAGGCCGCGCGTATGTGTTCCGCTTCGTTGAAGGTGATGATGGTGGCCGTAATCTTCAAGGATGAAGTCAGAAGGATGAAGGATGAAATAGCGACTCTATTATCTCACATTTTCATCCTTCATCCTTGCCGTTTACGGCGCGGTCGAACTGTCTATGGTGACGTTGTTGGCGCGCAGGGTCGTGGAGGTCGCGCGCTGCAGGTCGGCCAGAGCTTTGTTGTAATCTGTCTCGGCTCGCAGCTCTGCGTTGCGTGCGTTGGCGAGCGTGTTCTCGCGCTGAAAGAGCAGGAACGTGGTCGAGCGCCCGACCTGATAAAGCCTCTGCTCGCCAGCCAGTTGCAGCTCTGCGTTCTCGCGTGCGGCGCGCGCCGAGAGGACTCTGCGGCGTGCCGTCTCGACCGCCTGCGCGGCGTTCCGCACTTCGACGATGACGGCCTGCTCCTGCGAGCGGATAGAGGCATCGAGCTGCGTGCTCTGAATTCGCGCGCCCGCCAGATTGGCCTCGGCCGTGCGGTTGCGGAAAGGAAACTGGATCGTGACGCCGCCCACCAGATTATAGGTGTTGAAGGTGAAGAGATTGCGCAGGTTCTGTCCGAAGCCGCCGACCAGATTGCCGTTCGCGCCCGTTGTCATCGCCGTCACCAGCGGCGCGTCGAGCGGCGCGAGTCCGACAGCGCGTCGCGTCGCATTCAGCGCATCGAGCAGAAAAGCGTTGGCGTTCGTCGCCGGGTCGCCGGAGATGAGCGCGCTCGTGGTGTTCAATCTATCTCCGGCAGCAGCCGCGCCCGCGAGGCCGGTCGTCGCCAGCGTCGTTTGGATGTCGATGCGCGGCTTGGTCTGATTCTTGAAAAACTGTATGTCGATGTTGTTGATGTCGCGTTGCAGGTTCAGGCGGCGCAACTCCGGGCGATTGGTCTTCGCCTCTTCCAGCGCGTCGTTGAGGTTGACCGGCACGGAATCAAAGGTCGGGTTGTCGGTCGGCGTCAACTGCGCAGACCACTGCGGCGCGTTCGGGTCGCGCAGCATCAACTGCTTGAGATTGTTTTCGGCGATGGACACGTTCTGGTTCGCCAGCAGGAGATCGGATTCACGATTCGCCATCTCCGTCTCGACCTCTGCACGCTCCAGCGGCGCGGAGGCTCCGGCGGCGATCTGCGCCTCGACCCGCCGCAGGTTCTCGCGCGTCAGGTTGAGATTCGAGATGCGGTTCTCCTGATCGCGCAGGGAGAAGACCAGGTCCCAGTAGGCGCGCTGCACCTGCGCGATGACATCGATTGTGCGCTGCCGAAAATCCGCGTCCGTCTGCTCCAGGCGCTTGCGCTGGATGCGTATGTCGCGGCGGTTGCGGTCAATCGAGCGGTTGCGCCAGAGCGGCGGCGTGAAGGTCACGCCCATGCTCGACGAATAGGTCGGGTTGAGCAGGTTGAAAGAGTTGTTCGTCGTCCGGCGGTTGGTGTTGAAGAAAACGTCATAGGTTCCGCCGCCCGTGCTGAAAGTCTTGGAGAGGTCTGTGTTGTTCTGAAAGTCGCTCTGCGTCAGCGTGACCGCGCCGCCGAGCGAGCTGGGCTGCGACTGTACCAGCCGCGTGAACTGCGGGTTAAAGGTAAAGACCGGATCGAAGACTCCTTCGAGCGCGCGCAGGGTCGTCTCGCTGAACTTCACATCACCGCGCGCGACCTCGATGTCGTTGTTGTTCTCCAGCGCGAGCCGGATCGCGTCGTTGAGCGTGAGCGAGAGCATGTTGCCGCTCTCCACGCCGAGCCGCGTCAGGTCCGGCAGCGGCGGCAGCGGTCGCGCCTGCTGGCCCGGAAAGTTCGGCTCACGAATCGGCGACTGATCGGCCGGGAGCTGCGTCGAGCCGCCCTCGATTGGCGCGTTCGGCGACGGCGCGGGAGCGGGCGTGACCGTCGTGTCCGTGGTCGCGGGCTGCGTGGTCTGCGGCGCGACGGTGATGCCGGGCGGAGCGTTCGGCGCGGGGCGCACGACTCCGGGCGGCGCGGTCGGGTCGGTCGCGGGGCGTGACTGTGGCGGCACAGGCTGGTTCTGCTGCGTGCCCGGCGGGCGCGTCGCGTCACGCTGCGCCGGTGTGATGGGCACGGGCGTCGCGGCGGGCGCGGGCGTCGCCGAAGGCGTCTGCCCTAAGGCAGCCGAAGCGGTCGCGCCCGCGACGATGAAGAAAAATGCAAATGACCGGATCATCCGACGCACGGAGTAAGTTGACATCGAACCGAAAGCTCCTTGAACTGAGTCCTGAATTGATTGCGACCGACGGCGCGCGTGATAGTTTAAAGTTCAAAACCATTCGCAGCAAGTCACAAGCCTACTACGTCGCTCACTCCCCTGTAGTTTCAACAAATTGGAAGCAAAAGCGGTCTTCGGTCTTTGGCCTTCGGTCTTTGCGCACCGAAGCTCAGGATAAGTAATACATCAAAGACCAAAGACCTAAGACCAAAGCCCAATAGCCTTAACTTGACAGCCGTAGCGGGCGCGCATTATCTTGCCTCTTCTTTAATCCTAAACGCTGTTCACGCACCAATTCTTAACAAAGTGTGCGCCGGCCGCGAGCACCGGATGTGCGGGCGAGAGGGAAAGTTTGCTCATTTCAAAGTCAGGCGAGGAGGTCAGGAAACATGGCAGTCAAAGTCGGCATCAACGGGTTCGGGCGCA
>JAFBAJ010000267.1 GCA_019247865.1 Acidobacteriota bacterium | reverse complement strand
GACGGCTACGCCTACCGCCTGCCTTCAAACGCGCAGTGGATCACAGAGCTGGCCCGGCTCATTCGTCTCGAACGCGAGTGCTGCCTCTTTCTGCGCTTCCAGCTCATCATCGAGCCGGACCACGGCCCCCTCTGGCTCGAACTGACCGGCCCGCAGGGCACGAAAGATTTCCTGACAGCGACTTTCAGCCCCGGAGGAACGAAATAACAGAGGGACGAAATAACAGTAGCCTCATGTCAGCCCCGTTGGGGCGGTATATCTATAGCCTCATGTCAGCCCCGGAGGGGCGGTATATCTGTAGCCCACGACGTTAGTCGTGGGAACAGGCGCGATAATAAGATTGAGCCCCGGAGGGGCGGCATAAATCGTATGTCGCCCCTCCGGGGCTCAAATGTTTTACGCAACGTGTTCCCGGGGCTTGCGCCCCGGGCTACAGATATACCGCCCCAACGGGGCTGAAATACTTATGATTTGCCGCTGACAGGAAAACTTGTTGCAGACGAGGGGGTTTTTCCTTCATAATGATTTTCGCCTGCGAGATTTCCTTCTCCGGGTTCGAGCGTTGCCCTTCTAATCAGTCCTCAAGCCGGAACATCCCAAAAATCTTGAGATACTCGACGACATCATTTCGCACGTTCATTTTATCTCTGCTGCTCTCGCTGATGGCGGGCGTCTGTGTCTCCGCTCTCTGGGACACAGGGTTGCTGAGTTCGATTCAGGCGGCCTTCCTGCTCGCGCCGCCGGAAGGAGCGGCCGAAGCCATCATGCCGCAGAAGTGGATCGGGCTGCTCCTGATCCAGTCGGCAGCCATCGTCGCTGGCTTCGCCATCGAGCGGGCCGGAGCGCGGCGCGCGTCGCTCTTTATCTGCGGCGGCATCGCGGTGGGCTGCGCGGCGAGCTTTCTCGCCTCCTACTTTTTGCAGATCGATGTCGTCTACGCGCCCGCAGCCATCTCCGTGCTGACGGCCGCGCTGCTGGTGCAGGCGGCAAGGCTCTGGCAGGTTGATATGTTCCTCACGCGCCACCTGCGGCGCGCGTCCGTGCAGACGCACGCCATCGAAGGCGGAGCGGCGCACGCGCGGCTGATGAGCGGCCTCAAGCTGTTGCAGACAGTGCTGCCGCTCGATGAGGCGGTTATCTTTCATCCGGACGAGAACAATCATCTGGCTCCGGCGGCGCGGCTCAGGACTGAGGGCAATGCCGTGCACGACGCCGCGCGCAACTCCGCCTGGCGCGAAGGCGTGGAGCTGTGCGAGCGCTCCGTCAAGACCGGCAAGATGCTGACCATGCTCGCGGAGACGGGCAACGGCCCGGCGAGCATCGCGCTTCCGCTGAGGCATGAAGGGCGCGCGGTCGGCGCGCTGCTGGTGCGCCTGCGCGAAGGTTATGACGACAGCGACCGGCCGCTGCTGGCTGCGGTCAGCGCGCAGATGGCGCGCAATTTCCAGCGCGACGAAGCGCGCCAGCAGGTGCTCAAAAAAGATCTCTTCGATTTCGTCTCGGTGCAGGCGGCCGAGCGTCGGCTGGCCTCGTTCGGCGTCGTGAGCGGTCTTCTGACCGAGCAGCGTTTCGGCGCGCAGGTGCTCTCGGAGACCTCTGACGGGCACGCCGTCGCCTATCTCGACGGAACGCTGGCCTACGTCAATCCGGCGATGCTCAAGGCCGCGCGCCTGACCGAAGAGCTGGCGCGTAAACTGGACATCTTCGGCCTCCTGGACCTCTTTCGCACGGGCGTTTTTGACGAGCCCTCCATCGCCGTGCGCCGCGTCCTGCAAACAGGCGACGCGTACGAGCGCGAGCTGAACTACGTCGAGCGCAATCAGGTGCTGGAGCTGCGGATCGCACTCATCACTGAGCGCACGCGCGACGATGCCGGGACGGACGAGGAGCCTGCGGCGCAACCGCTCTGTCTCGCCGTCACGGTGCGCGACGTGACGCGCATCAAGGAGTATGAAAAGCTCAAGAGCGACATGATCTCGCTGATGTCGCACGAGCTGCGGACTCCGATCACGAGCATCAACGGTTTCGCCGAGCTGCTCGTGATGGACGAAACCATCCCGGAAGAATCGCGCGAGTTCCTGACCATCATCTCCAACGAATCGCAGCGCCTCTCGCGCATGATTAACACCTTCCTCGCCGTCACGCAGCTCGAAGCCGCGGACAAGCAGGAGGTCTTGAAGATTCCGCTCAAGATGGACGACGTGGTGCGCGAGACCTTAGCGAGCATGCATTCGGCTGCGAAGAAAAAACGGATTCGACTGGTCGAGCAGCCGGCCGCGCGGATGCCGCCCGTCGCCGCCGACAAGAGCCTCATCACGCAGGTCATCTGGAACCTCGTGAATAACGCCATCAGGTACAGCCCTGAACGCACGACCGTCACCGTCTCGACCCTGCTCGAAGCAGATGCCGTGCGCGTGCTGGTCGAAGACAGAGGCTACGGCATCCCGCCCGAATCCATTGATCGCGTCTGGGAAAAATTCTACCGCGTCGCGCGCGACGGGCAGGAGAAGGACGAAGAGTCCACGGGCCTCGGCCTCTCCTTCGTCCGCGAGGTCGTCGAGCAGCACGGCGGCGAGGTCGCCGTCGAATCCGAAGTCGGACGCGGCTCCAGGTTCAGCTTCACCCTGCCGAGACTTTAAAAGAGGACCAAAGTAAAAAGGGTCAAAGGCAAAAGTGAAGGAGGCTTGAAGCTTTCTTTTGCCTTTTTACTTCTGCCTTTTATTGATCGTCCCGCGACAATTCTCTGCGCCGCAGGTGCAGCGTTTGGTGTCCGGGTGAAGGGTTGCGATGTAGTCGACCGTGATCTCTTCGCCGGGCTCTTTGTCGCGGAGGGCGAAGAAGAGGACGTGGCCG
>JAFBAJ010000236.1 GCA_019247865.1 Acidobacteriota bacterium | reverse complement strand
ACGTTGTGGTGGCTCTTGATCACCGCCGAAGGGCCGCGCACAGAGACCGATTCGATGACGTCAGGGTAAAGCGTTCCCTGAACCAGATACTCCACATTTCCCAGCATATCGGCCTGCTCTTCGAACACTTCGATAAAGACGCGGCCGATATTTCTGCGCTTCTGCTCGGGGTCAACGACGCCGCATAGAGCGTCCAGAAAGCGCCGCTCTTCATCCAATCCGATAACATTCAGGTTCAAGTTTTGCTTGAAGAGTGCGAGCGTCGATTCGAACTCCCCTTCCCGCAGGACGCCGTTGTTGACGAAGAGACAGGTCTGGCGCTCACCGATCGCTCGATGAACCAGAACGGCGGCCACAGTCGAGTCCACGCCTCCGGAGAGGCCGCAGACGGCGCGGCCATGCTCGCCGAGCTGCGCCTGAATCCGTGCGATCTGCTCCGCGATGACAGCGCTCGGCGACCAGTCGCCACGGCAGCCGCAGATGTTCAACAGAAAATTCCTCAGCACCTGCCCGCCGAGCGGAGTGTGCGCCACCTCCGGATGAAACTGCACCCCATATATGCGCTTGCTTAAACTCTCAAAAGCGTTAAGCGCATCGTCTGTGATGGCCGTGATGCGAAACCCTTCGGGGGCCGTCAGAACCTTGTCCCCGTGGCTCATCCAGACATCCATCTCCTCCGGCATGCCTGTGAAAAGCGGGCTTGAGCCATCCAGGATTTTGAGCCTGGCATAGCCGTATTCCCTGTTGGAAGAGGGGGCGACCTCGCAGCCCAGGTCGGCTGCGATTAATTGCAGGCCATAGCAAATTCCCAGCACCGGACAGTCCAGTGCCTGTAGCAGGCGCGTGTCAGGGCGTGGGGCGTTCTCCTCGTACACTGAGGAAGGGCCGCCGGAGAAGATGACGCCGCGAGGTTCGTGCCTTAAAACATCTTCAAAAGAGGTGTTAAAGGGCAGAATTTCGCAGTAAACTCCGGCCTCGCGCACGCGGCGCGCGATGAGCTGTGTGTATTGCGAGCCGAAATCCAATATAATGATCTTCTCGTGTCCGTTTTTGTCGCTCAAGAAAGTCAACCTCCGCCAGACGTTACGCGTCTGAACAATCTGTTCCTGTTGGAATTGCCGGGAATTATACTTGTAAGCGTTTGAACTAACAATCAAAGGGGTCATCTAACACAAATGTCCTTAGCCGGGCGACGGAAAAGAGCCGCGAGACTTCAAAGTCAGCCAGCCAGCTCAAGCACACTTCCATGCCGTAGACTGCGTGCGAGGGTCAATGGGCGGCGCGTTTACGGCTTTTGCGCGGTTGTGCTCCTGATCGCCACGCTGTCGAGCTCTGCCCTGGCTACTCCGCCGCCCGGACAGATAGAGCTCTCCCAGCCGCTGACGCTGCAGTGGCTCTATGCCTCGGAGCAGACTCTCAACCTGACGCCTGCGACGGACGGCGCGCGTGTCTACCTGCCTTTAACGGCAGGGGTCGTGGTCTCTCTGCGCGCAGCAGACGGGCAGTTGCTCTGGAAGTCGGACACGGGCGGCGAGATTTCCGCGTCTCCGGCGGCGGATGAGCGTGGGGTCTACGTCGCCTCAGAGAGCCAGACCAATAGCAGTAACGGTGTGCGCACGACCGCGGGCGGAGTGATCCGGGCAATCAGCCGCGAGAGCGGTGTGACGCTCTGGGCACGTCCCCTTCCAATGCCGCTGCGTGGGGCGCTCGCGGTTAATCAGGAGCTGATCTTTGGCGGCGCGAGCGACGGCCACATTTACGCCATACGCAAGAGCAACGGAGAGATTCTCTGGAGCCAGAATGTCAATTCCCAGCTGGCTTCACAGCTGACGCTGGTCGGCTCGCGCCTGTACATCGGAGCGGAGGACGGCAAGCTGTATGTTCTGGAGCAAAAGACCGGACGCGTCCTCTGGCATTATCAGACGCAGGCGGCGGTTCGAGGTCGGGTTGCACTCGCAGACGGCGTGGTCTACCTGGGCTCCGCGGACGGTTACGTTTATGCGCTGGACGAAGAGACAGGGGACAGGCGTTGGCGCGCACGGACGGGCGCGGGCGTGCAGTCCGTCCTCAGCGTGCGCGAAGGACTGCTCGTCGCCTCGCTAGATAATTTCGTTTATTTTCTCTCTTTGACGCGCGGCGACCGCCGCTGGAAACGGCAGCTCGCAGGCAGGCTTTCGGCCGAACCTCTGGCGACCTTTGATGGAGTGCTCTTTACGCCGCTCTCCGGCGATAGCGGGATCGTGTTGAATCTGAGGGACGGCAAGCAGCTGAACAGGCTGCCGCTGGGTGAAGACAGCAATACCGCCGCCGCGCCGATCATCGCGGGCAACATGCTGCTGGTCACGACGCGGCATGGACTGCTGGCGTTCTCGCGCCCGCTGATCGCGACCAGGAAGTAATAAACTTTTCAGCTTTTGAGACAGGTAGAAAGAGGGCTTTAGTCCTCTTCCCTTTCGGCGTGCGCGCGCGGCCTGAGCAGGGACCAGAGCTTGAAGAGTATGCCGTGCAGAACGTAGGCAGTGACCACCGCGAGCAGGACATAGCGCGAATAGAGCAGGACGAGCATCATGCCCGTGGCGACGGCCAGAATCATCACGCGCGGGCTGCGGCGTCCGGCTCCGACGGACTTGAAGCTCGAATAGCGCAGCGTGCTGACCATCAGCACGGAGAGCAGGCCCGTCAGCAGGATCATCAGGCCGCAGTAGATGGAGCCGGCCCTGTCTCCGTACTCGACGAGCGGCTTCGGAGCAAAGTGTATGACGGCCGCGATCATCGCCGCAGCGGCCGGGATGGGCAGGCCGACAAAATTCTTCTTATCCACCTTGACCGTGCCCTCTGCCAGGAGGCGCGGGCGCGTCGCCTGCACGTTGAACCGCGCGAGACGGAAAGCGCCGCACATCAGGTAGAGGAAGGAGATGAGCCAGCCGAGCTTGTGGCTCGGGCTGCCGTCCTTGAGGGCCGCGCCGACGCCCCACGCGTAGGCGAGGACGGCCGGGGCGATGCCGAAGGTCAGCACGTCCGCGATGGAATCGAACTGGACGCCGATCTCCGTGGTGGTCTTGGTCATGCGTGCGATGCGCCCGTCGAGCGCGTCGCAGACCACGGCTCCGCCGATGGCGATGGCGGCATGGTCAAAGAGGGTCGCGGCGCGTGCGAGTTCGGCTCCGCTTCCGCCGCCGACGAGCTGAAAGCCGCGCAGAGCGGCCATCA
>JAFBAJ010000110.1 GCA_019247865.1 Acidobacteriota bacterium | reverse complement strand
CGCCGCCGCCGCGCGCGAATACAATCTCACGCGCGAAGAGGTGATGGCCGTCGGCGACAACTACAACGACCTGGAGATGCTCGACTATGCGGGCACGGGCGTCCTGATGGGCAACGCCGAAGCTTCTTTGCGCGACCGGTTTGATTTTCACGCCACCGCGACCAACGACGAGGACGGCGTCGCGCTGGCAATCGAGGAATTTATTTTACAGCAGGAGCCCGGAGCCGGAAGCCGGAAGCCGGAATGAAAGGCGTCGTTTTCCTTCTGGCCCCTGACTTCTGGCTTCTGACTTCCAAAGGAGAGTAGATATGGCAAACCGCACGGCAGTGATTCAGACGAACAAGGGCACGATCCGTTTTGAGCTGTTGGAGGAGGACGCGCCTAAGACGACCGAGAACTTCATCAAGCTCGCGGAGAAGGGCTATTACGACGGCGTGATCTTCCATCGCGTCATCAAGGGCTTTATGATTCAGGGCGGCGACCCGACCGGGACGGGACGGGGCGGCGAATCCGCCTGGGGCGGGCGCTTCAATGACGAGATCAACCGCTCGTCCGAACTCTATCGCGGCGCGTACGCGGCCGGGACGGTGGCGATGGCGAACGCCGGGCCGAACACCAACGGCTCGCAGTTCTTCATCATGCACACGGACTATCCGCTCCCGCCGAGCTACTCCAAGTTCGGGCGCGTGACGGAGGGACAGGACGTGGTTGACGCCATCGCCACTTCCGCCACGGACCGCAACGACCGCCCCGTGGACGAAGTGCGGATGGAGAAGGTCACGATTGAATAACTTGCGCCCTTGAGTCTTTGTTTGCGCCTTTGCGAGAAACGTTGAGAGTTCCCGCAAAGGCGCTAATAAAGAGAGACAGGAGCGCGCGAAGAACTGCAAGAGATGCCTGCGCGCTCGTCTGCGTGTTAAGATTGCACCAGATTTATGTTTCCAGAGCTTTTTCGCATCGGCAACTTTCCGATTAACACGTACGGCGTGCTGCTGGCGCTCGCGCTGCTGTGCGGCATCTATATCGCTGCGCGCGTAGGGCAGCGCGACGGCGTGCCGCGCGAGAGAATGTACGACCTCTGCCTGTGGATGGTTTTGGGCGCTATCGCCGGCTCGAAGATTCTGCTGTTGTTGACCGAGCCGGATTACCGCTCGAACATCATGCATCTCTTCTCGCTGGACTTTCTGCGTTCGGGCGGAGTCTTTTACGGCGGGCTGCTGGGCGCGATTCTGGTCGGCTACATCGGCGTCCGCCGTTACGGCCTGCCGTGGTGGAAGGTGGCTGACGCGGGGGCGTGCGGGATTCCGCTCGGTCAGGCGATCGGGCGGCTCGGTTGTTTCTCCGCCGGGTGTTGCTGGGGCAAGCCGACGAACGGCTGGTTCGGCGTGCATTTCCCGGACGCCGGGCATGATGTGACCGGCGTGCCGAATTATGATGTCTACGGCGCGCCGCTGCACCTGCATCCGACGCAGTTGTACGAATCCGCGGCGGCGGTCGTCATCTTCTTCTTCCTGCTCTGGCTGCACAAGCGCAAGCGCTTTAGCGGGCAGGTCTTTCTAGCGTATGCGATGCTCTATTCGCTGACGCGCTTTACCATCGAATTTTACCGTGACGATCCGCGCGGCGACATCGCCGGACTGACCACGCTCACGGGACTCTCCAGCTCGCAGATGATCAGCCTCATCCTGGGCATCGCGGCGGTCATCCTCTACTTTATCCGCAAGCGGCGAGCACACTTGCAGGAGATCGCCAAAACTCCATCCGTGCCCGAGAGCGTGTAAGGCATGTCCGCCGCCGAGACGCCAGAGCAGGAGACGTTCGAGCTGCGCATTGAGGCGGCAGACGCGGGCGCACGGCTCGACGCCTTTCTGGCCGCGCAGATCGAGCACTGGAGCCGCGCGCGCATCCAGCGCCTCATCGAAGACGGCGATGTCGTCGTCAACGGGCGGACGATCAAGCCCTCTTACAAGCTGCGCGCGGGCGACCTGCTCGAAGTCGAGCTGGTGGAGCCGACCCGCACGACGTTCGCGCCCGAACCGATTCCGCTTGAGATAATTCACGAAGACGAGGAGCTGGTCGTCGTCAATAAGCCCGCCGGGCTCGTCGTGCATCCGGGCGCGGGCATCGCGTCGGGGACGCTGGCGAACGCGCTCGCCTACCATTTCCAGCAGCTCTCGCAACGCGGCGGCGCAACGCGTCCGGGCATCGTGCATCGCCTCGACAAAGACACGTCGGGCCTCATCGTCGTCGCCAAGACCGAAGAGGCGCATGAGAAGCTCGCGGCGCAGTTTCGCGAGCGCGAAGTTTTCAAGTCTTACGTCGCGCTCGCGCACGGGCGTTTCGCTGAAGAGCAGGGACGCATCGAACAGCCCATCGCGCGCGACCCGCGACAGCGCACGCGCATGGCCGTCGTGCGCGGCGGGCGTCCGGCGCTCTCGCTCTATCAAGTCCGACGCAATTTCGAGCGCTTCACGCTGCTCGACGTGGAGATCAGGACCGGACGCACGCACCAGATCCGCGTCCACCTGCAATGGCTCAAGCACCCGGTCGTCGGCGACGAGACCTACGGCGGCGGGCGCGACAAAACGATTCCGGACGCACGCCTCCGCGCCGCCGTGAGCAAACTCGGACGCCTCTTCCTGCACGCAGCACAGCTCGGCTTTCATCATCCGCGCACGGGTAAAGCCGTCCGCTTCAAAGCCCCTTTGCCCGCCGAATTGACTGCCCTGCTCGATCTGCTGGAATGACTTAACTCAATCTAATTAACCGTGTAGGGGCAGGGCTTGTCCCTGCCCGCCGCACGCATGTGCGAGCTTAATATCGTCCTGACGGACGATGCGGCAGGGACAAGCCCTGCCCCTACAATGGTGCGTTTGCGGCGTGTGATTGATATACTGTGGCATTGAGATTTGACCATCGCCAAGCAACTGGGTTTCCAGC
>JAFBAJ010000092.1 GCA_019247865.1 Acidobacteriota bacterium | reverse complement strand
TCCAGCAAGGGGGCCACATGAGCGAGCAGATATTCGATTGCATTGTCATCGGCGCGGGACCGGCGGGGTTGTCGGCTTCGCTTTTTCTGGCGCGGTATCGGCGGCGTGTGTTGACGTTTCATCACAACAGCCCGCGCAATCTGTATTCGCATGGCGTGCATGGTTTTCTGGGGCATCATGGCATTATGCCGGCGGAGTTGTTGGCGCGCGGGCGGGATGAGGTGACGCAGCACGGCGGGCTGATTATGGAGGGCTGTGTGACGCGTGTTGAGCGCGTGGGGGATGAGCTGTTTCGCGTGACGGCGGGTGAGGAAGGAGCTGCGGCGCATGCGTTTGAGGCGCGGCGGTTGATTCTGGCGACGGGGTTGCGCGACCTGACGCCGGATTGCCCGGGCTTCAGGGATTTTTATGGCGCTTCGGTCTTTCATTGCCCGGACTGCGATGGGTTTGAAGTAACTGGCAAGCGCGTGGTGGTGCTCGGGCGCGGGCGCGAGACGGTCGGGTTCACGCTCGGCCTGCTGACCTGGACCGACCAGTTGACGCTCGTGACGAACGGCGACGCGGGCGACATGACGGAGGACGACCGCGCGCAGCTCGCGCGATTTAAGATCGCTGTGACGGAGCAGAGCATCGCCAGTCTCGAAGGCGAGAAGGAGACTTGCAGCCTGCGTCGCATCTGCTTTGAAGACGGCGAGGCGCTGGAGTGCGACGCGCTCTTCTTTAATCTGGGCGTCGAGCCCGCCTCAGAGCTGCACTCGATGCTCGGCTGCAAGCTGGACGAAGAATGCGGGCTGGTCCGGGTGGACGAGGAGCAGCAGACGAGCGTGCGCGGCGTGTATGCCGCGGGCGATTTGACGCCGCGCTCGCAGCTCGCTGTCGTCGCCGCCGCCGAAGGCGCGATGGCCGCCATACATCTACACAAATCGCTCATCCCGGATGAGCGGAAAATTTCATAAGGGAAACAAGCGTGGAAGAATTTACTATCGGGGTCGAAGAAGAGTATCAGATCGTCAATGCCGAAACGCGCGAGCTGCGTTCGCGCGCGTCGCGGATTCTGCCGGAAGCGCGGCAGGCGGTCGGCGAACACGTCCAGCCGGAGCTGTATCTCTCGCAGATAGAGATCGGCACGCCCATCTGTCAGACGCTCGCGGAGGTGCGCGCAGAGCTTGTGCGCCTGCGCGGCGAGGTCATCGCCGCCGCCGAGCGGGACGGCCATCGCATCGCCGCCGCCGGGACGCATCCCTTCTCGCACTGGGAAGAGCAGCAACTGACGCCTAAGGCGCGCTACGTCGGCATCGCACAGGATTACCAGCAGCTCGCGCGCGAGCAGCTCATCTTCGGCTGTCACGTACACGTCGGGATCAGCGACCGCGAGGCCGCGATCCAGATCATGAATCGCGCGCGTCCGTGGCTCGCGGTGCTGCTGGCTCTGTCGGCCAACTCGCCCTTCTGGCTCGGCTCGGACACCGGCTACAACAGTTTTCGGACGGAGGTCTGGCGGCGCTGGCCGATGGCCGGGACGCCGCACGTCTTCGACTCGCGCGCGGAGTTCGACCGGCTTGTGGAATCGCTCGTCCAGACCGAAAGCATCGAAGACGGGACGAAGATTTACTGGGACGTGCGCCCGTCCGCGCGCTTTGAGACGCTGGAGTTTCGCGTCACGGATGTCTGCCCGACCGTGGATGAAGCAGTGCTGGTCGCGGGGCTGGCGCGTGCTCTGGCGCGCACGTGTCATGCGGAAGCCGCGAGCGGGAAAGAGATCGAGCACGCGCGGCCGGAGCTGCTGCGCGCAGCCAAGTGGCGAGCCGCGCGTTATGGCCTCGACGCAGACCTGATCGATGTCGCAACCGAACGGGCAGTCCCCGCCGCGGAGCTGGTCGAAAAATTTCTGGCGCACCTGCGCCCCGCGCTCGAAGAGCATGAAGAGTGGCAGGAGATCAGCGCCCTCGCTCATCAAGTCGTCGCACGCGGCAACGGCGCACGTCGCCAGCGCGAGGCTTACATGAAAGCAGAGCGTTACGAGGACGTGGTGGATTTCATCATCGAAGAAACTAAGCCGGGTAGTGGGCCAGTTTGAAAACTCAAACAAAAGAATCTCGCGCAAAGGCGCAAAGACGCAAAGGAAAGACATGCTTGCTTTTCTTTGCGTCTTTGCGCCTTTGCGTGAAACTGTTTTTGAATTTAAGTGGAGGACAATGCGATGCTCCGGCGCGGAGAGCGGGCCAGCAGCACGTCTGCGATAGCGTCTGCGATGGGCAGGCCGGGGCATCGTTCGAGCCAGCAGAACTCGCCGACCGGATTGATCTCCAGAAAGACGTGCTGCCCGCCGGGCGTGACGATGATGTCTATCGCGCCATAGTTCAAGCCGAAATAGTCCATCAGGCGCAGGATTTTTTCTTCGACCTCACGCGGCAACTCGTAAGGCCGCCAGTCCTCGATCATGCGTTGGCCGTCGCGTCGCCAGTCGTGCGCGGCACGCTCAGAGGATTGCGAGTCAATCGAAGCTGACATGACGCGGCTACCGACCACAGTC
>JAFBAJ010000833.1 GCA_019247865.1 Acidobacteriota bacterium | reverse complement strand
TAGGCTTTGCCTCGGCTCCCGGCTTTGAGGCCGGACGCGGCATGCCGCCGCCGCAGGCTCTGCCGCCGCTGCCCGCCTACGGTCAACCTGCGGGGCCGGTTTGTGCCAGTCACCCGTACGCGCCGCCGCACGTCATCTGTCGCGATTGCGGCGCAGTCTTCTGCAGTGAATGCCCCAAGTACGTCGGCAACGTCCCGATCTGCCCTGCGTGCGGCGACCTGTGCAAGCCCTTCAAAGAGATCAGAGAAAAGAGTCTTCAAATCCAGCGGCAGAGCGCGGGCTTCGGCTTCAACGAATTCGGACTGGCGCTCGTCTATCCGTTCCGGCACATCCTGAGCGTGATCGTGCTCTCGATCTTCTACTCCTTTATCTCGCTCTTCGGGATGAAGGGGCAGATCGTCGCGTGGGGCGTCCTCTTCGGATGCATGTCGCACGTCATCAACCAGTTCGCGTGGGGCGCGACCGACTGCGGCCTCTTTCCGCCGTTCGAGTCCTTCTCGTGGTGGGACAACGTCATCCGCCCGATGTTTCTCAGCATAGGCATCTACATCATCAGCTTCGGGCCGGTCATCGTGCTCTCGATAGCAGTGCTCCTCGGCGTGCTGACCATCGCCGCGCCGACGACGAAGCAGGGCCCGGCCGCACCCATCGCCGCGCCGCAGCAGCAGGAACCGACCTACAGCGCGCCTCCGGTCAGGGGGACCACGTACGACGGTCAGGAGTACAGGCGTTATGAGGTGCCGCAGCCGACCGCGCCGAACGCCGGGCCCAAGAGCGACAAGAAATCCGATGCGGGCGTCGGTGCGATGATGTTGATTCTGGGGCTTTCGGGAGGCGTGCTGGCGCTGTTCGGGTTGGCGCTCGCCTGGGCCATCTTCTATTACCCGATGGCGCTGCTGGTGGCCGGTTACACGGAGGACTTCTGGGCTGTGGTCAATCCGGTGGTCGGCCTCGACACCATTCGCCGGATGGGGATGAACTACGTCAAGGCCTTCTTCATGTATCTCGTTGTGGAAGTCGTCGGCATCGTTATGATGGCCTTCTTCTTCATCGCCCTGTCGCCCTTCAACATGCCGTTCGTCGGCAACCTGCCCGCGCTCTTCATGAGCGGCATCTCGACCTTCTGGTCGAGCATGGTCGTCGCAGTCATCCTCGGCTTCGCCCTCTTCAAATCAGGAGACAAGCTCGACCTCGGCGTTTAAGACAGGCTCACGCAAAGGCGCTGGTGACGCAAGGGAAAGACTGATTGCTTTCCTTTGCGTCTTTGCGCCTTTGCGTGAGATTTAGTAACCTTCCCCATTTGATGAAAAGATTTGACGAAGAAGAGACACTGATGCGCAAGCGCGCCTACTCGGAAGCGCGCGAGATGGAGCAGCCGGAGATTTCCGTCTTCCTCCCCGTGTATGACGAAGAGCCGAACCTGCGCCCGCTGCACGCGAAGCTCGACGAGGCTTTGCGCGAGCTGGGACGCACGGCCGAGATCATCTATGTGGACGACGGCTCGACCGACGGCAGCCTCGAAGTCCTGCGCGAGCTGGCTCGGCTCGACGGGCGCGTGCGGGTCGTCGCGCTGAGGCGTAACTACGGGCAGACGGCTGCGATGTCCGCCGGGATCGACGCGGCGAGCGGCGAGGTGCTGATCCCGATGGACGCAGACCTCCAGAACGATCCGGCCGACATCAAGCGGCTCCTGGAAAAGCTCGATCAGGGTTACGATGTCGTCTCCGGCTGGCGACTGAACCGGCAGGACAAGATGGTCACGCGCAAGATTCCCTCGATGCTCGCCAACCGTTTGATCTCGTGGATCGGCGGCGTCCCGCTGCATGACTACGGCTGCTCGCTCAAAGCCTATCGCCGCGAATCGTTGCAGGACGTGCGGCTCTACGGAGAGATGCATCGCTTCATCCCCATCTACGCTTCGTGGGCCGGAGCGAAAGTGACGGAGATTCCCGTCGAGCATCACGCGCGGACGATGGGCAAGTCGAAGTACGGGCTCTCGCGCACGGTCAAAGTCATCTTCGACCTGATGACGATCAAGTTCATGGCTTCGTATCAGACGAAGCCGATCTACGTCTTCGGCACCTGCGGCCTGCTGGCCTTCGCCATCTCTTTTCTGACGGGCATGCTCGCCATCTACTGGAAGCTCATTCATCGCGCGGACTTCGTCCAGACGCCGCTCCCCGTCCTGACCATCGTCATGTTCGCGGTCGGCGTGCAGTTCCTGCTGATGGGCATGCTCGCAGAGATGCTGGTGCGCACCTACCACGAATCGCAGGCCAAACCGATCTACGCTGTGCGTGAAAAGTTAGGGTTCAAAGAATAAACTTTCTTATTTATGTGCGGAATCACCGGCTGGGCTAATCTTGATGCGCGGGGCGTGCCGATGGAGGGCGCGCGTGAGCTTCTGCACGCGATGTGCGAGCGGATGACGCATCGCGGGCCGGATTCGGAAGGCTTGATGACGGGAGCGGGCATCGCGCTCGGCATGCGGCGGCTCGCCATCATCGATTTGCAGACCGGCGAGCAGCCAGTCTGGAACGAAGACCGCACGGTCGCCGTCGTCCTCAACGGCGAGATTTACAATTACAGAGAGCTGCGCGCAGACCTGGAACGGCGCGGCCACAGGTTCGAGACGGTCTCGGACACGGAAGTCCTGCCGCATCTCTACGAAGAGTACGGCGCGCGCATGGTCGAGCATCTGAACGGGATGTTCGCCTTCGCCCTGTGGGACGCAAGGCGACGCAGGCTCTTTATCGCGCGCGACCGCTTCGGCGAAAAGCCGCTCTACTGGGGCGTCTTCGATAACATGCTGCTCTTCGCTTCGGAGCCGAAAGTCCTGCTCGCTCATCCGAGCGTGCGGACGGGGCTCAATCTCGAAGCGCTCCGTCACTACCTCTCGTTCGATTACGTGCCCGCGCCGCTCTCGATCTACGAAGGCATACAGAAGCTCCCGGCGGCGCACACTCTGACGCTCGAAGACGGCGAGGCCAGGGTCGAGCGGTACTGGTGTCTGAGCTACAAGACGCGCGCGGACGTGCCGGACGAAGCGGAAGCCGCCGCGCATTTGAAAGAGCTGTTAAGCGATGCTGTAAGGATGCGTCTCGTCTCGGACGTGCCGCTCGGCGTCTTGCTTTCGGGCGGCGTGGACTCTTCGACGGTCGCGGCGCTGGCCGTGCGCGCTTCCAGCGAGACGGTCAAGACCTTCTCCATCTCGTTCGCCGAAAGCTCTTTCGACGAGTCCGCCTACGCGCGCGCGGTCGCTAAATTTTTAGGGACGGATCATCACGAGGAGCGTCTGAGCGTAGACCTCGCGGCCAATCTCGTCGGCGAGATCGGCTCGTGGATGGACGAGCCTTTGAGCGACCCTTCGCTCGTGCCGACCTACCTGCTCTCGCGCTTTACCAGAAAGCACGTCACGGTCGCGCTCGGCGGCGACGGCGGCGACGAACTCTTCGCGGGTTATCCGATGTACTTCGGCCACAAGATCGCGCGCGTCTACGACCGCCTGCCGCTCGCCGTGCGCCGCACGCTGATCGAGCCCTTCGTGCGCCGCCTGCCCGTCAAGACCAAAAATCTTTCCTTCGATTACAAGGCGCGCCGCTTCGTCGCGGCCGCTCCCTATGATGAGGTCGCGCGCCATCACATCTGGTTCGGCTCGTTCATGCCGACAGAGCAGGAGCAGGTCCTGACCGCTGAAGTGAAGCGCGCGACGGACGCGGATATTTACGCCAGCGCGCGGCGACTGCTGGCCGAATGCGATGCCGACAACACCATCGAGCGGATGCAGAGCCTGGACACGCAGCTCTATCTGGCCGAAGACATCCTGACCAAAGTCGACCGCGCGAGCATGGCCGTCTCGCTCGAAGTCCGCGCGCCTTTCCTGGACCCGCGCGTCGCGGAGTTCGCCGCAACGCTTCCGGCGGACTACAAGCTGCACGGGCGGACGACGAAATATATTTTGAAGAAGGCGGTCGCGCCCTTGCTCCCGCGTTTCGTCACGCGGCGCGGCAAGAAGGGCTTCGGCGTGCCGGTCGCGGAATGGCTCAAGGGTCAACTGCGCCCGCTCGTGCGCGACCTGCTCTCGCCCGCGCGCATACGCCGCACGGGACTCTTCGAGGCGGACTACGTGACGCGCCTGCTGGACGAGCACGAGCGCGGCGAGGCCAACCATCGTAAGCTCCTCTGGACGCTGCTCATGTTCGAGCTCTGGCAGGAGAGCTTTATCGAGACGGCGCGGCGCATCGAAACGTCCGTGAGCAGCGAGCTGTGAGCGGCGCGCACGCTGCCGGCAGCGAACTTGAAGCAGCCTTCGAGCGCCTGCACGCCTGGTGCCGCGAGCGCGGCTACAGTGGACATGATCCGTTCGATGCTCTGAACAGCAGGCTCTTCCAGGCGACGCCGCTCAGGCATTCGCGCGTCGCGCGGCTCGCGTGGACGCAGCTCTTCAAGCGCTCTCCAATTAACCTGCGCGGCCTCGCGGGTGTTCCGACTGAAAAGAATGCGAAAGGACACGCGCTCTTCGCGCTGGCGGCGCTGGCGCGCGTTCGTCACGAGCAGAGCGCGTTGACGGAAGCTGAGGCGCGCGCGCTGCTCGATGAGCTGCTGGCAGCCCGGCTCGATAATCTGAGCGGCGCGGCGTGGGGTTATAACTTCGACTGGCAGGGGCGTGCGTTTTACGCGCCGCGCGGGACGGCGACGATTGTGCCGACGGCCTTTGCCGCGCGCGCGTTGGTCGAGGCATACGAAGTTTTTAAAGACGATTCTTATCTACGCGTCGCGCGCAGTGTTTGTGACTTTATCCTGCACGATCTCAACCGCAGCGCAGAGGCGTTGGACGAAACATGCTGGAGCTATTCGCCGCTCGACCACACGCGCGTCTTCAACGCGAGCCTGCTGGCGGCGGAAACTTTGGCGAGCGTCTCCGCTCTGACCGGAGAAAAAGATTTGTGCGAGCAGGCTCTCAGCGGCGCGCGTTACGTCGTCCGGCGTCAGCGCGCGGACGGCTCCTGGGCTTACGGCGCGGAGGGCTTTCAGTCGTGGGCGGACAATTTTCACACGGCGTTCGTGCTGACGAGCCTCGCGCGCATCATGCGTGCCTGCGCGCGTGCGCGCGATGAGCTGTTGGAAGCGACGCGGCGCGGCTACGCGTTCTGGACGGAAAATTTCTTTCTTGCGGACGGGTGGCCGAAATACTACCATGACCGGCTTTATCCGGTGGACGCGCACTCGGCCGGGGCCGCTGTCGTCGCGCTGCTCGAAATGGCGTTGATAGATGAGGCAGCGCCGGCTTTAGCCAGCACGGTTGCGCTCTGGGCTGTGCGTCACCTACAGGACAGGCGCGGATTTTTTTACTATCAACTGCGACGCTTCCACACAGTCCGCACGCCCTACATGCGCTGGTCGCAGGCGTGGATGATGTACGCGCTGGCAAGGCTTTTGGAAAAAAGTGGTCGGAAGTCAGTGGTCAGTGGTCAGTGATGGAATCCGCTTTACTGACCACTGACCACCGGCCCCTGACCACTGTTATGCTCATCTGGATTGACTTAGCCAACTCGCCGCACGTTCCGTTCTTTCGCGCGCTCGTGCCGGAGTTCGAGCGGCGCGGGCACGAGGTCCTGCTGACGGCGAGGGATTTCGCGCAGACGGTCGAGCTGGCGCGCGCCGCGTCCTTTGAGATCGAGGTCATCGGCGGGCACGGCGGCGGACGGCTTTCGGGCAAGGCCGGAAACCTGCTCGGTCGCGCGGCTCAACTGGCGCGCTGGGCGCGCGGGCGCAACATTGATTTAGCCGTGAGCCATAACTCTTACGCGCAGGCGGCGGCTGCGCGCGCGCTTTCGATCAGGTGCGTGACGCTGATGGATTACGAGCATCAGCCGGCGAACCATCTGGCCTTTCGCCTCGCGTCGCGCGTCATCGTGCCGCGCGCTTTTCCGGACTCAGCTCTGCGACGCTTCGGCGCGCGCGAGAAGAAGGTCCGGCGTTACGCCGGGACGAAAGAGGATGTCTATCTCGCGGACTTTGCGCCCGACCCGCGCTTCGCAGAGGTTTTGGATAAGTTAGGTGTGAAGTCCGAAGACGTGCTGGTCGTCGTCCGGCCGCCCGCGCGCGAGGCGCTCTATCATCGCTTTGAAAATGAATTGTTCGATGAGCTGCTGGAACGATTGTGCGCGCACGCGTCCGTCAAGCTCATCCTGCTCGCGCGGACGGAGGCGCAGCGCGCTCTTTATCTCTCGCGCAAGTGTGCGAACATCATTCTGCCGCGCGAGGCACTGGACGGCGCGAATCTGATCGCGCACGCAGACCTCATCGTCAGCGCGGGCGGCACGATGAACCGCGAGGCGGCTGCCCTCGGCGTCCCCGCCGCGACGATTTACGCGGGCCAGTGGGCAGCGATTGATGAAGAGCTGGTAAACGAAGGCAGACTTCTGCGCATCAGCCAGAGAGAGGATTTGGACAGCTTGCCTCTCAGGAAGAAGGCAGGCGTCAACGCTCGGCGCTCGCTTCACGTTCGCGATGAAGTGGCGGATCTGATTCTGGAGCCCTTCAGACCATGAGAAAAACGGTTCGATTCCTGCTGCCCCTGGTCATCGCTCTGCTGGCCTGCCAGCTCAACGCGAGTGCGCAGAAGCGTGCCTCGCGCAAAGAGTTGCTGGAACAGGTGCACGCTTACTGGAACTATAGTCTGTTATGCCTTCCGCAGGCGGAAGCACGGAAGATCGAGGCCGCAGCCAACCAGCTCGTGCCGGGGAGGAGAGATCGGAACGCCGCGCCGGATCAAAGATTGTGGCGGCTCTGGTTCGTCTTTGACATTGATGAGCCGAACGATCATGAGATCACTGTTTTGATGGAGACGCCGACGGTCTTTACTATTCCGGGCGAAGCCAGAGTGCGTTTGCACTTTCTGGATGAAGAGGGAAAACATCTGACTTCGACCGAATTCCCGCTCGGCTGGCGCACGGTTCCGATGCTTGACGTGCGCTTTCTCCCGGACAACAGCACCGGCTCGACGCTCATTGAGATTCCCGTTCAGCGGTCAGGAACCTGGGGAGGATTGGCGCGCGAGTATTATGCGTTCAAAGGCACGACCGTCACCTTAGTGCGGCTGGAAACGGCTGAGGGCGAGATCGTGAGAAACATTTACACCGGCTCCGGGGCTTCGCACGGGCCTCCCGTTCCGCCTCGTTCGGCGGATAAGTGGAAAGAAGCATTGACTTCGGAAGACACTGTGGAAGTACTACGGGCATTGAACTGGCTGAGCGGCAGCCATTCAGACACCGACGAGGAAGAGACGGACGCGCGGGCGAGTGCAGTAGAAAATCTGGCTGACATCAGGCACGTGGAGGCTTTACGCGGGCGCGAAGACGTGCTCAAGCTGGTGGAGCGGCTGACCAAATCACCAAACAGATGGATACGCGAGGCCGCCGCGTTAGTGTTCAAGCCTATATCCGACGACGAACCGCATTGATGAGAGCGGAGCGAATCAAGAAGAGCCTGGTTGATGCGCGCACTGTGCGCGTGCCTGCGCGTGCGCCGCAGTGGGTCATCCCGACGGTCAAGGCTGTGCTCGTCCTGACGGACTTTGCCATTGCCGCGCTCGCTTTTCTGGCGGCGTTCTACCTGCGCGCGGGCGATGCTATTTTGCGACCGGCGAGCGGCTTTCACTGGTCGCGTGAGTTCGCGCCGTACGGGGCTCTGCTGCTCTTCATCATCCCGATCCGGCTGCTGGCGCTCAGGTACTATGATCTCTATCGGCTGCGCGGCGAGTTCTCTTTCGTGGACGACGGCGTGCGCGTCTTCAAGGCGACGGCCATCGGCTCGCTGCTCATCGTGGCGGCGGCCTTTCTCTATCGCGGCGGCTTTCAGTTTCGAGCCTTCTCGTACGCGCGCGCCGTCTTCGTGCTGGACTTCGCGCTCGCGCTCTCGGCCTACGCGCTGGTGCGGCTCGCGGCGCGCGGGGCGCAGACCTTCGCGCGGCGGCGCGATGTGAACCTGATCCCGACGCTGGTGGTCGGGCGCGGAGCCGAAGCAGCTTTGTGCATCAAGGAGATGCGCGAGCGCCCAGAGCTTGGGTATCGCGTCATCGGCGTCGTCGAGAACGGCCCGCTGGGGCGCGACGTGCCGGACACGTTCGAGGGCGTGCCGGTCGTGAGCGACCTCAAGGGCTTGCCGGACGCGATCCGCGAGGCGGGCGCGAACGAGATCATCATCACAGACCCGCGCGTGTCGGGCGACGCGCTCTTTGATGTGATGATGCGTTCGGGGCGCAAGGCGGGCGTCGAGTTTCGCATCGCGCCGAGCCTCTTTAACTGCCTGCCGCGCAAGACTGAGATCGACCAGATCGGCGCGCTCCCGATGATACGCCTCTTTCGAGAGCCGCTCTCGAACGCCGCGCGCCTCACCAAAAGAGCTTTTGATTTGGTCATCGCATCGCTCGCGCTGGCGCTGCTCGCGCCGTTCTGGCTGGTCGTCGCCGTGCTCATCAAGCTCGACTCGAAAGGGCCTGTCTTTTATAAGCAGGAGCGCGTCGGGATGGACGGGCGGCTCTTTCTCTTCTACAAGTTTCGCACGATGCGCACGGGCGCGGATGACGCGAGCCACAGGGAATACCTGAAGCAGTACATCGCCGGAGAGGCCGGGACGAATCTGGGAGACGAGGAGAAGCCCGTCTATAAGCTGCACGCGGACGCGCGCATCACGCGGCTGGGGCGCGTCCTCAGACGCCTCAGTCTGGACGAGCTGCCGCAGCTCCTCAATGTCCTGCGCGGCGACATGAGCGTCGTCGGCCCGCGCCCGCCGATCCCATACGAGGTGGAGGCCTACGAGCTCTGGCATCGCAAGCGGCTCGACATGAAGCCCGGACTGACCGGACTCTGGCAGGTCTCAGGGCGCAACCGCCTCCCGTTCGAAGAGATGGTCAGACTCGATCTCTTCTACATAGAGAACTGGTCGCTGCTCCTCGACCTGAAGATCATCCTCCGCACGCTGCCCGTCATGCTGCGCGGCGATGATGCTTATTAGAAGATGTGTGAAAGCCGCAGAGCGGCGCTATTAAAAGCCGTAGAGCAGCGCCATTAAAGCTGCGGAGCAGCGCTATTAAAAGCTGCGGAGCGGCGCTATTAAAAGCTGCGGAGCAGCATCATTACAGCCGCAGAGCGGCGGCATGTTTATAGCCTCGACAGCCGCAGAGCGAGTGACATAAAAAGCCGCATCGCGTCGCCATTAAAAACCGCAGAGCGGCGAAGTGTTTGTAGCTGCAACAGCCGCAGAGCGGCGAAATGTTTATAGCCCGCAGCCACCACCCGATTTGAAGCTCCGGTAGGAGCGATATATTCCGCTCCTGACGGAGCTCGATTGAGAGAGATTGGACGGGCTATAAACATCTCGCTCCTACGGAGCTTCGAAAATATACAGCTCCTCCGGAGCTTCTAAAACATCTTGCTCCTACGGAGCTGTGAAAACGTCTGGCTCCTGACGGAGCGGCGAGAACATCTGGCTCCTGACGGAGTGTGAAAACATCCGGCTCCTGACGGAGCTTCGAGCGGCGGCTTTTTCAAACAGCTTCTTAGAGCACACAGGAGGCACGGGAGTTTCGCATATGCGCCACATGACGACCCTGAAGATTAGCGGCCTGCTTCTCTGCTCTCTCGTGCTCGCCGGAAATGCTGTGGCGCAGGAGAAGGCCGTCGCGCGGATCAAACGACTCTACGAAGAGGTCGGCCGGAAGATCGAGCTGAGCGAGCGTGGCAGCGAAGAGAGCGCG
>JAFBAJ010000792.1 GCA_019247865.1 Acidobacteriota bacterium | reverse complement strand
CGACTTCGCTCGCCACAGCCAGGTAGTAAGGCTCGTCCGTGACGCGATATTCTTCAATGGCTCTTTCCATAAGTCCGGCTGGCTGACGTTTCTTCTGGTTTAAGGTATCCTAATATGTTCGATGCAAGCCCGCCTGCGGCAACAGAGGAAGCATCTTAACATCCGCTCCAAACGGGCGGCAAAGAACGAAGACCTGTTTTAGCTTTATGAAGATTGCGGTAGCAATGAGCGGCGGCGTGGATTCGAGCGCGGCGGCGGCGATTTTGAAGGCCGAAGGGCACGAGCTGGTCGGCTTTTCGATGCAGCTCTGGAACCAGCGGCGCGGCCTCAGTGTGGACGAGCATGGCGAGCCTCTGCCGTCGCGCTGCTGCTCGCTCGACGACGTGTACGACGCGCGACGCGTGGCCGCGGAGCTGGGCTTTCCTTTTTATGTCCTGAACCTCGAACGCGATTTCGAGCGTGATGTGGTCGAGCCTTTCGTCCAGAGCTATCTCGAAGGCGAGACGCCGATTCCGTGCGTCGCGTGCAACAGCCGCTTGAAGTTCGCCTCGCTCGACCGGCTGGCCCTGAGCCTCGGCTGCGAGAAGGTTGCGACCGGCCATTACGCGCGCGTCCTGTTTGACGAAGAGACAGAACGCCACAGGCTCTTTCGCGGAAAAAATTTGCAGAAGGATCAATCCTATTTCCTCTGGGAGCTGACGCAGGAACAGTTGTCGCGCTCGCTCTTTCCGCTCGGCGAGATGTCGAAGCCGGAGGTGCGCTCCGTCGCGCGCGCTTCCATGCTCGCGGTCGCAGAGAAGGCGGAGTCGCAGGAGATCTGTTTCGTGCCGGACGGCGATTACGCCGGCTTCATTGATCGCTATCTCGCAGCCGAAGGCGAGGAGGAGCGGCAGCCG
This sequence comes from Acidobacteriota bacterium, assembly GCA_019247865.1. Lineage (GTDB taxonomy): Bacteria > Acidobacteriota > Blastocatellia > Pyrinomonadales > Pyrinomonadaceae > JACMLC01. The sequence goes on along the minus strand of JAFBAJ010000792.1, from coordinate 1,979 downwards.
GGCGCGGGCGAGATCACGAACGCGCGCGGCGAAATCATCGGCGAGCATCAAGGCATACATCGCTACACGGTCGGGCAGCGGCGCGGGCTGGGAATCTCAAACGAGCGCCCGCTCTACGTCGTCTCGATTGATGCGGCGCGCAACCGCGTCGTCGTCGGCGAGCAGGACGAGCTCCTGAGCGACGAGTTCACGGCCGCAGGCGTCAACTGGATCGCTTTCGATGAGCCTCAGTCAGAGGTGCGCGCGGAGGTGCGCGTCCGCTATCGCCACGCGCCCGCACACGCCACCATCCAGCCCTTGCCCGAGCGGCGCGCACGAATTAAATTTGACGAGCCGCAGCGCGCCATCACGCCCGGCCAGGCCACCGTCTTCTATCGCGGCGACGAAGTCATCGGCGGCGGCTGGATTGTGAAAGCAGAAGCCGGAAGTCAGGAGTCAGGAGCCGGAAGGAAAGGCTGAAACCTCTTCTCTTCCGGCTCCTGACTTCCGGCTTCCGGCTCCCGACTTCTAAACTTTTCCTCGCGCCTTTGCGTACACACATTTGCTGCTCCTCTCGGGTTTAAGTGAGGGGCAGTTTCTCTTAATTTCGTTCGTTCACAGGAAACAGAGTTATGGCAATGTCTAGCACAAGAAAAGTGGTTCTCATCATCTCCGGCATCTTCGTGGTGCTGTTGCTGGTGGCTTTTATCGGCTTCGCGCTGCTGGTCAACGCCCTGCGCGGCAGCGAGCCGGCGGTGGCGGACAACAGCGTCCTCGTCCTGCGCGTGCAGGGAGAGATGCCAGACTTCGTGCCGGAAGACCCGATGCGTCGCATCTTCGGCGGCGACGATTCGTCGCTCACACAACTGCTGACGCAGATCAAGAAGGCGAAGGTCGACAAACGCATCAGCGCCATCCTGCTGGAGATAGATTTCTCCGGCGTCGGCTGGGGCAAAGCGGATGAGATACGCGACGCGATCGCGGACTTTCGCACTTCGGGCAAGCCCGCCTATGCCTATCTCGAACTGGGCATGAACAAGGAATATTACATTGCCACTTCCTGCGAAAAGATTTTCGTGCCGCCGTCCGGCGATCTCTTCATCAACGGCCTCGCCGCCGAAGTGATGTTCTTCCGCGGCTCGCTCGATAAGCTCGGCATCGAGCCGGAGGTCTTCAAGATCGGCGCTTATAAAAATGCGCCCGACCAGTTCACACGCAAAGAGATGTCGCCCGAGCACAAAGAGGTCATGAACTCGATCCTCGACGACATCTACAATCGTCTGGTCAACAACATCGCGACCGCGCGCAAGAAGACGCCGGATGAAGTGCGCGCGATCATCGATAACGCGCCGGTGCGTGCGGTGCAGGCCAAATCCTTAGGACTGATCGACGGCGCGAATTTTCGAGACGAGGTCGAGAACGAGTTGAAGAAGCGGCTCGGCTATAAAGATTCCGACAAGCTCAACCTGATCGGCGGCTCGACCTACAGAGATATTCAGCCGGAATCGGTCGGCCTCAACAAGGGCGAGCGCATCGCAGTCATCTACGCTTCGGGCACAATCGGCTCGGGCCGCTCGAACGACGGCCCCTACGGCGATCAATCGGTCGGCTCCGACACGATCTCGAAAGCGATCCGCGAGGCGGGCGAAGACAACACCATCAAGGCCATCGTGCTCCGCGTGGACAGCCCCGGCGGCTCGTCCTACGCTTCGGACATCATCTGGCACGCGGTCGAAGTCGCAAAGCAGAAGAAGCCCGTCGTGATCTCGATGAGCGACGTGGCGGCTTCGGGCGGCTACTACATCGCCTGCAACGCGAACAAGATCGTCGCGGAGCCTTCGACCATCACCGGCTCCATCGGCATCTTCGCGGGCAAGCCCGTGATGAAGGGCTTTTATGACTGGCTCGGCATCTCCAATGAATACGTCATGAAGGGCAAGCTGGCGGGCATGTTCCGCGAGACAGAGAAGTTCACGGACGAGGAGCGCGCCAAGTTCGAG
>JAFBAJ010000499.1 GCA_019247865.1 Acidobacteriota bacterium | reverse complement strand
GTGGAAAGAGTACGCGCAGTTTGCGGAGCGGGGGCAGGTCTACTCTTACGCCAGCCCGGGATTCTGGCTCGCCGGATACGTCATCGAAGAAGTCACCGGCAAAGCTTATGCTGACGCGATGAACGAGCTGGTCTTTCAGCCGCTCGGGATGGAGCGCACGACCTTGCGCCCGTCGATGGCTCTCACCTATCCCTTAGCGATGGGACACAGCGCGAGCCCGAAAGAGAAGCCGGTCATCCTGCGTCCGGCCTGGAACAATGTCGCGCAGTGGCCCGCGGGCTCGATCTATTCCAACGTCGGCGACCTCTCGCGCTTCGTCATCGCCATGCTCAACGGCGGGCGTGTGGACGACAAGCGCGGTATCGCGCCGCTGGTCGCCGAAAAGCTGCCCGGCGAATATACGTCCATGCCGGGCGAGCCAAAGGTGCATTACGGTTACGGCGTGCTCAACTTCGAGCAGCGCGGCATCCGCACGGTGATGCACGGAGGCTTCAGTCGCGGCTACGGCTCGATGATTCAGATCGCGCCCGCACAGCATTTCGCCGTCATCGTCGTCACCAACAAGAGCGGCGAAACCCTGCCGCGCACACGCAACAAAGCATGGGAACTCTTCCTGCCCTTAAAGCCTGAAGAGCCCCAAGAGCGCAAGACAGCACAGCCTTTAAGCGCGTTTGAAGCAGCCAACTTCGCAGGCAAGTACGTCAACGGCCCGCAAACGTGGGAAGTGCTCAACAAAGACGGCAAGCTCTATCTCAAACAGGAAGGCGGCGACGTACTGTTGTCAAAGAGCGGAGCTTACCGCCTCTCCTTCGGCCCCGAACTGGAGAACGACCTCGCCTTCGTCCCCAACGCACGCGGCGAAATCGAATACATCTTCGACGGTCTCTACTCAGGCAGGAAGGCGCGATAAAACGGTCTCACGCAAAGGCGCAAAGACGCAAAGAAAACTCAATTGTCTTCCTTTGCGTCTTTGCGCCTTTGCGTGAGAATTTCATTCCAGCGTCTTCAAATCCGGTTCGACCCAGACGGCGCGCGCCTCTGATGAGAAGATCAGCGCGCGCGTGTAGTACTCGAACGGCAGGCTCTTGTCGGCGTAACGCTCGACGAGGCCGTTGGCGAGAGTTGCGAGCGAGCAGCGCTCTCCGGAGACTTCCGTCAGGTACTTGCGCACGATGCGGAGCCAGAAGAGCGTCATCGTCTCGTGATAGCCGCCCGTCGGAGTTTGCGCGATGCCGTGCGCCGCGTTGTATTTCCTGATGCCGTCGCGCACCAGGCTTTTCGCTTCCGCGAAAGGATGGCGCAGGCAGTACCAGAGCGCGACCGTCAGGTGCGCGCGATGCGTCCACTCCGCGCGCGTCAGCGTGCAGAACTCAAAGCCGCGCACGAGGCTCAGTACCTCTGCGGCCGAACGAAAGACCTCTGTTTCCACTTCACAGACCGGCATCATGACTGCTCCTCAGAAAAGCGATGACAAGGTTTGATGAAACAACTTTACGCGCTCTAGCCAGTTGAGCTATGAGCCGAAAAATTCCGGCTCACCGGGACTCGAACCCGGAACCTCGTCCGTGACAGGGATGTAGTTCCATCCGCATTCATCGCGAAAGAATTAAAGGATGACAAGTGTTTGAGAAGACAACCCATAGGGCCCTGCCTCTTTCAAGGCCGTCGGGAATTAGCAGCTCCCGAAGCCAGCCGAAACTGGCCGCCCGGCTTTGAGCTAAATGTAGTCCTCCTCGCATTCATCCTTCACAACATAGTTCCGGCGACAAGATCGGCGAGAGTTCTCGCTTGAATTGAATCGAGCGAGGCGGGTATCGAAACCCGCATTACCAATGTACTCCGCACCAGCATTCGCCGGATGAGAAAGAACGAAAAGTTGTGGCCGGGCCGACAAGAAGATGGCCGAGACATTACCATTAGCAGTGATGTAGTCCCGGCAGCATTCGACCCGGAGGCCAGCATTCGTGTCAGTACCGCCCGCAGGCGCAGACGATACTGACATCCGTTTACAGCTCCACCGCTTCGATCACGCCGACCCAGTGGTCGCCGCCGAGACGGCCACCCGCAAACTCCGCGATGACTTCGAACACCTGGTCGGAGAAACCGCCGATGTTGAGAATGTCTTCGCGTTCCGCGGCCTGCGTCGTGCCGTAGGGCTGCAAGTCCAGACAGACCAAACGCGCCTGCGGATTACGCACGCGAAAACGCATCCACTGGTTCATCGTCTCCGTGCGGCTGCCGCCGAAGCGACCGTACTGCGGCGCATCTATCCACGACTCGTTGTCCGAGACGTAGATGACGAGGTCGCCGCGCGCCTCGCGCCGGTTCAGGAGCGCGAGCGGTGCGCTGCAGTCCGTGCCGCCGCTTGGCAGCTCGGCGAGGATTCGCGCGTTGGTCATCACGCTGTCGCGCGGATTAAGACGAATCTCAACCGCACGGTTTTCAAACGGGATGACTTCCGCCTGCGGGTTCCTGCGCAGGATGGCCGCCGCCACGAGCGCAGCCACGTCTAGGCACTGCACCATCGTCGTCGCGCCCGCGCGATAACCCGTCACGGGCGAGCGCATCGAGCCGGAGATGTCCGGGAAGACGTACACCTTGCCCTCGATGAACGGCACGTTCGCCAGCGCGATCTCCATCGCGTCCTGCAAAGCTTCGCAGACCACCTGCGGCACAGACGTGTCCGCCAGGGCCATCGTGTACGCCGTCAGCAACTGGAACGGCAGCACACGCGCCTTGCGAATCAAGTCCGGATTGCGCAGGCGCTCGGCGATCAGCTCCGGCAGACCCGGCTCGCTGAAGACGCCGTGACGCGCGAACGTGCGCAGGTTCATGCGCGTCATCTGCCACGGCGCGCGCCGCGCGATGGCCGTCCATTCCTTCGTGCTCAGCGGCAGGGCCGTCAGCATCTGGAACGGCACGTCCGGCACTTCGAGCGTCTCGCCCGCCTTGAACGCTTCGAACCCGCGCACCGTTTCCGGCAGCGCCGCGAAGTCGTGCGGGCGTCCGATGAAGTAGCCGTAGAGAGCTTCGCGGCTTGCGCCGAGAGGCTTAGGGTGAACCATCTTCAGGATGTCCGCGAGCGAAGGGCTCCGGCCGACGCTGTCTCGAAAGAGCGCCAGCTCGTCGCGCGCTTCCAGCCACTCGCGCACCAGTCGCTTGGGCAGCGTGCCGAGTGACTTGCGGCCCACCGCTCCCGAACGAATGATCTGCACGAAGTTGCGCAGCATGCGGCCGTTATCGATCACGCGCGGAAAGACCTGCGCCAGCAGCGCGCGATCCTTGACCGAGAGCACAGCGCAGAGCAGCGCGGGCATGTCCTTCATCAGACCGCGCTCGCGGCAGAAGATGGCCGTCCGCGCGATGAACTCGGCCTCGACCTGTTCGCACAGCTCCAGTACCTTCTGTAGCTGCTCTTCATCGCTCGCGTAAAACGTCGCGCTGAGGCAGCCCGTCGCGGCATACTGCGCGAGCATCTGCTTCGGCGTCAGCGCGTAAGCCGGCGCGTTCTCTTCATTCAGCGCATTCGTCACAGGCCCGAACTTGCCCACCAGCGACTTGAATAAATTCTTGTTAGCCAT
>JAFBAJ010000419.1 GCA_019247865.1 Acidobacteriota bacterium | reverse complement strand
AGACCTTCGGCTATTACCGCCTGGAAATTTTCGCGGCGCTCATCAACGGCGTGGCGCTGGTGCTGATCTCGCTGCTCATCTTTTACGAAGCTTGGCAGCGCTGGGCGCAGCCGCCCGCCGTCAGGAGCGGCTTGATGATACTGGTCGCAACCGGCGGCCTGTTGATTAATCTGGGCTGCGCGTGGATTCTGCACGGCGATCATGAAGAGGACTTGAACGTGCGCGGCGCGTGGCTGCACATCATGAGCGATGCGCTCGGCTCGCTGGGCGCGATCATCGCGGGCGCGTTGATGTGGCTCTATGGCTGGTACGCGGCAGACCCTCTCTTCAGCGTCTTCATCAGCCTGCTCATCGTGTGGAGCTCCTGGAACCTGATCCGCGAATCGGTCAACGTCCTCCTGGAAGGCACGCCCGCGCACATCAATCTCGCGGCGGTCGAAGAGGCGATCCTGGAGACGAGCGGCGTCGAAGCCGTTCATGACCTGCACGTCTGGACGATCACCTCCGGACGCGAAGCCCTGAGCGCGCACGTCATCCACGCCGAGCCCATCTCGCAGCCGGAACTGCTGAAACAGCTCCGCACTAAACTGCACGAACGCTTCGGCGTGGATCACCTGACGATCCAGATGGAGACGCAGGATTTCGAGGACGAGACTTTTCACTTTTGCCATTCGGGCACGGCCTGCTTTCGCTCGACGAAGGAGTAAAACAAGTTTTCAGTTCTTATGGAGATCAGTCTGTTAATGACGCTCGATCTACGCGAGCAGGCCGCGTTGCAGGCCGCGCTGGTCACGCACGGCGCGCCGGATTCGCTGGTCACGCTCGCGCTCACGGGCGGCTGTCGCATCGAGACGATTGAAGAGGCGCGCCGCCTGCGCCGCTGGCTCGGAGACGCGCGCGCCGGAGGCGAGACGGACATCACCGTGCTCAATACCATCGAGCGCGCGCTCATCAGGTTTGGTGTTTAAGACGGACTTCGGTCTTGGGGCTTTGGACTTTGCACGCGGGCTTAACCTTGAATGATAAAACTCAAGCTGCGTCAGACATCAAAGACCGAAGGCCAAAGACCAAAGACCAGCTTTTATGATTGAACTAGCTTACGGGCGCGCGTCGGTCGCGGTTGATGTCGCGGAGGAGCGATTCAGCGTCCTCAACGCGCCGGGGATGCCCGACGAGCATCCGCTGTCGGACGCAGAGATCGGCGAGGCGTTCGATGCTCCGCTCGGGTCGCCGCCGCTTGACGAAATCATCGCGCCAGGCGATTCCGTGCTCATCGTGGTGTCGGACGCGACCCGCGAGAGCGGCAGCGCGCAGCTCGTGCATCTGCTCGTGCGCCGTCTGATAGAGCTCGGCGTCGCGCCCTTCGAGATACGCATCATCTTCGCGACCGGCATTCATCGCGCCGTCACTGCGTCGGAGAAACGCGAGCTGCTGACGCCGTTCATAGCACAGCGCATCCAGACGCTTGAGCATGATGCGCTGGATGCTTCAGGGCTCATCAGTCTGGGCGAGACGGAGCGCGGCACGCCGGTCGAAGTCAATCGCGCGCTCACAGAGCACACGCATGTTATCCTGACGGGCGCGGTCGGCTTCCATTACTTCGCGGGCTTCACGGGCGGGCGCAAGTCCATCTGTCCGGGCCTCGCCTCGAAGGCGACGATTGAGGCGACGCACATGCTCGCGCTCGACTTTGAGCGGGGCGGCCGTCGCGCGGGCGTCGGCACGGGCTTGCTTGAAGGAAACGCTGTCCATGAAGAATGCGAGCGTATCGCTTCGCTCATCGCTCCGTCTTTTTTGCTGAACACGCTGGTGGACGAGCGCGGGCGCGTGACGCGTGTTTACGCAGGCGACTGGCGCGCGGCTCACAGACGAGCCTGTGAGGATTACGCCGGCGCGCACTCTCTGCGGCTGGCGGCGCGGCGCGAGGTCGTCATCGCAAGTTGCGGCGGCCGGCCGTATGACATCAATCTGATCCAGGCGCACAAGGCTCTGGAGATGGCCTCTCACGCGTGCGCGGAAGGCGGGACGATTGTGCTCCTGGCCGAATGCGCGGACGGCTTGGGGCGCGCAGATTTTTTGAAATGGTTCGAGGCGGCGGACTCGCGCGCGCTCGAAGCTGTCTTGCGCGAGCGTTACGAGGTGAACGGGCAGACAGCCTGGTCGCTGCTCCTCAAGGCCGAGCGGTTTCGCATCCATCTCGTCTCAAGCCTCGATGACGAAGCGGTCCGGCGGATGCGTATGATTCCCGCCCGGACAATCGAGGAAGCTCTGGCAGAGACGAGCGCGGAAGGCTACATCATGCCGCGCGCGGCCTCCGTCTTGCCGGTTATTTAAAAGCTTAATCTCACGCAAAGGCGCAAAGACGCAAAGAAAGCTTGGCGTTCTTCCTTTGCGTCTTTGCGTGAAAATTTCGTTGAGGAGAGAAGCATGAAAGCAAAACTCATCGCGGTCAGCATCACTTTCATCCTGCTCGCGTGCGCGCACGTCCGCGCGCAGCAGAACGCGGAGCAGCGCGTGCCTCTGGCCGAGCAGGCTGCGGCGTCGGATGCGGACGGGCGCACGGCTCTGGCCGCACGTCTGCGCACGACAGACCTCAGAGGCGCGCTCGATTCGCCCGTCACCAACGTCCGGCTCGTCATCGAGAATCGCAGCCAGTTCTTCTACAACTACGTCTCCGGCTGGGCGACCTTTTATGATGCGGAGGGCGTGCGCTGCGGCGAAGGACTGTTCAAGCTCGACGCGCTCGCCACGGGCGAAGCGGCCGAGACGGACACGCCCGGCCTGCGCCTGACCTGCGCGCCCGCGACGTGGCGCATCGTGGCGACCAACCTGCTCACGCGCTCGACTGATGTCGCCAAGCCGAACGAGCCGGAGCCCGCGCCGGACTCGACGGGCGCGGAGACGAGCGTGATGGCAGCGCCGCTGCCTGACCTGGAGATCAACGTGGACGGCCGGACGCTGCCCCTTCAGCTCGGCAATCCGATTGAGATCAACACGCGCCGCAAGAGCAAGGTTCGCATCGTCGTCAACACGCGGCCTTGACCCCTGAACGGACTGCGGCCTAGCATGTGCTCGCAACACAGAGTTCCCCATCGCCCCCGCGTGGCTTCTTAACTTTCCGTTCAAGAGAAAGAGGGATACCAGTATGGCTGACGACAATGACAACACCTGCGACCATCCGGCCTGTAGTTGTCCGACCACAGACGATCAGGACTATTGCAGCGCGTACTGCGAGAACGCCGAGGACACGGCCGAAATCGCGTGCGACTGCGGACATCCGAACTGTTCATAAACCAACTTTAGCCACAGAGGACATACAGAGCACAGAGGATTAGAAAGCTCTTCCGTTTCCCCTCTGTGCTCTCTGTGTCCTCTGTGGCAAACTAAAAACGTGCGCGTTACCATCGGACA
>JAFBAJ010000268.1 GCA_019247865.1 Acidobacteriota bacterium | reverse complement strand
GCAGGTTGTCCGACACCTCTTCGACGTTGAAGATGATCGTGATGTAGAAGAAGGTGAAGAGGACGATGAGCGAGAGGTAGAACAGCTCGTAGTACGGATCGCCGCCGTGAAACTGGCTGAAGAATCCGAAGACTTTGGCCCAAGCGGAGTTCGGATTATTCTTGTCCGGCGGGAAGGCAGAGAAGAGCGTCTGCGGCATCGCCAGCACGCTCGAAGCGAAGATGACCGGGATCACGCCGCCCATGTTGACCTTGAGTGGCATCGTCGTCTGCTGTCCGCCGACCATCTGCCGGCCGACGTGGCGCTTGGCGTAGCTGACGGCGATCTTGCGCCGCCCGGCTTCGACGAAGACGATGAACGCGATGAGCGCGATGAGCGCTGCGACCAGCGCGATGACGCCGATGGTCTGCAGGGCGTCGCCGCCGCGCACACGCTCAAAGACCTGAATCACGCCGCGCGGCAGTCCGATGATGATGCCCGCGAAGATCAGGAGCGAGATGCCGTTGCCGATGCCGCGCTCTGTGATCTGCTCGCCGAGCCACATCACGAAGATGGTGCCCGTCGTGAGGGTCAGCATCGTCGTCAGCAGGAAGCCCCAGCCGGGCGCGCCGACCTGATTGACCTGCAGCCAGTGCGCCACAAAGGAGGTCTGCACGAGCGCCAGCGCGACCGTCAGATAGCGCGTCCACTGGTTGATCTTCTGCCGCCCCATCTCGCCCTCTTCCTGGAGCTTCTTGAGCTGCGGCGAGACGACGGTCATGAGCTGTAAGATGATCGAAGCGGTGATGTAGGGCGTGACGCCGAGCGCGAAGACGGAGATGGTGCGGAAGTTGCCGCCCGAAAAGAGGTCGAGCACGCCGAGCAGGGTTCCGCTCACTTCGCCCCACACGCGTTCCAGTTGCGCGTGGTCGATGCCGGGCGCGCCGACGTGCGCGCCGAAGCGGTAGACGATCAACAGGCCCAGCGTAAACAGAATACGCTTGCGCAGGTCCGGAACCTGAAACATGTTGCGAACTGCGGCGAAGAACTTTTCCATACAGCACCTTTTTCTGGTCAGTACCGCCTGCGGTAGCGGGCGGGTTTCTTAGCTAACAGACCCGCCCGCTAACGCAGGCGGTACTGACCTGTCTCGCTTAAGATTGTCGCTCTCAGTATGCAGCAAGCCCTCGGCAGAAGGCAAAAGAGCCGCAGGCAGCCTGAAGCGAAAAGCAGGAGCCAAAGGCCGCGCCCGCTGTCAACATCGCCCGGCTGCCTGTCGGCTCTGAGAGCTATTCTGCGGCCTGCGCCGGATACTTGTCGATCTGCGTCACAGAGCCGCCCGCGCGTTCGATCTTCTCGCGCGCGCTCTTGGTGAAGCGATGAGCCGAGATGCGCAGGGCTTTGGAGATCTCGCCCGTGCCGAGCACGACGACATCCCGCTTGGCCTTCTTGATGAGCCCGCGCTCGTGCAGCAGTTCAGGCGTCACCTCTTCGCCCGCGTTGAAACTCTTTTCCAGCGCGGAGAGGCTGACCTCGATCCATTCCTTCTTGAAAATATTGGTGAAGCCGCGCTTGGGCAGGCGGCGATGGAGCGGCATCTGTCCGCCCTCAAATCCGACCTTGCCCGAATAGCCCGAACGAGATTTCTGTCCCTTGTTGCCGCGCCCGGCCGTTTTGCCGAGCCCTGAGCCGGGGCCGCGTCCGACGCGCTTCTTCTTATGCGTAGCGCCTTCGGGAGCGCGCAAGTTATTAAGACCGATTGCCATGCTGTACTCCGTTTACTCGATAATCCGCAAGAGGTGCGGCACCTGGTTGACGAAGCCGCGCGTGGCCTGATTGTCAGGCCGCTCGACGATCTGGTTCAGCTTCGTGAGCCCCAGGCTGTTGACGATCTGTTTATGCTTTTTCGGCGCGGCGATGTAGCTGCGGTAATATTGAATCCGCACGGTCGCGCCGCTCGCCTGCTCTTTCTTCTGCTCAGCCATTTCTCAAACCTCTCAAATCGGTCTCAAGTCCCAAGTCCCAGGTCTCAAGTCAAAAGCAACGGACTTGGGTCTTGTGACTTGAGACCTGGGACTTATAGTTCCTCGACCTGCTTGCCGCGCAGGCGCGCCAGCTCCATCGGGTCTTTCATCTTGAGGAGCCCGTCGAAGGTCGCGCGGACGACGTTGTGCGGGTTGTTCGAGCCGAGCACCTTCGTGCGCACGTCGTGGACGCCCGCCGCCTGCATGATGGCGCGCACGGCTCCGCCCGCGATGACGCCAGTGCCCTCGGAGGCAGGCTTCATCAGGACACGGCCCGCGCCGTACTTGCCGATCAGTTGGTGCGGCAGCGTGTTGTTGATGAGCGGGACGCGGATCAGATTCTTCTTCGCCGCCTCGACGCCCTTCTTGATGGCGAGCGGCACTTCGCGCGCTTTGCCCGTGCCGAAGCCGACGTGGCCGGACTCGTCACCGACGACGACCAGCGCGGCGAACGAAAGGTTCTTGCCGCCCTTGACCACCTTGGTCACGCGGTTGATGGAGATGACCTGATCTTTGAGGTCAAGCCCCTGTGCTGGAATACGTTGCTTGGGTTGTCTCATTTACTCTTCCCCGTTGCCTTCATGCGCCTCGGCCGGATCAGCCACCGCGCCGGCCGTTTCATCTTTGTTCAATCCCGCCTCGCGCGCAGCATCCGTCAGGGCCTTGATGCGACCGTGATACAGATAGCCGCCGCGATCAAAGACGACGCTCTCGATGCCCACGGCCAGAGCGCGCTCGGCGATGGTGCGCCCGACGCGTTGCGCCGCTTCGACGTTGCCGCCCGTCCCGCCGCGCAGATCCTTCTCCGTCGTCGAAGCAGAAGCCAGCGTGCGGCCCTGCTCGTCATCAATGAGCTGCGCGTAAATGTGATTCAGACTGCGGTAGATGGCGAGGCGCGGGCGCTCCGTCGTTCCGCGCACCTTGCGCCGAATGCGCTTGTGCACGGCCATCCTCACCGCTGCTCTATCTCTGTTTGCCATAACTATAAAGTCCTAAGTCTCAAGTCCCAGGTCTCAAGTCCGCGTGACCCGTCTTGACTTGGGTCTTGGGACTTGAGACTTGGGACTTAGTTATTATTTCCCGGTCTTGCCCGGCTTCAACTTCAGCGGCACGTCCGCGTAGCGCACGCCTTTGCCCTTGTAGGCGTCGGGCTTGCGCAGCTTGTGCATTTCGGCCGCGACCTGTCCGAGCTTCTGCTTGTCGATGCCCGAGAGCGTGAGCGTCGTTTGATACTGCTGGATGCTCGATTTGGTGGCGATGCGCTCGGCCTTCGCTTCGACGCCTTCCGGCAAAGCGAAGTCAATCGGATGCGAGTAGCCGAGCGAGAAGACGATGCGCTTGCCCTGCACGTCCGCCTTGTAGCCGACGCCGACGACATCCATCTGCTGCGTGAACCCTTCGGTCACGCCGACGATCGCGTTGTTCGCCAGCGCGCGCGCCAGGCCGTGCTTGGCTGCCAGCTGATCCGAAGCGCGTTCGGCCTGTAACTGATCGCCGTCGAGCTTGAAGCTGATGCCTTCCGGAACCGGCGAAGTCAGCGTGCCCTTAGGCCCTTTGACCTGCAACTCGCGCTCGCCGACCGTGACGGTCACGCCCGGCGGAACCGTGATAACTTTCTTTCCAATGCGAGACATAATCGTAAACCTTCGGTTTTGTTCTTTGTTCTTTGTTCTTTGTACGCTGCTCAAGCTTGAGTTTTGAAATTCAAGCCAAGCCAGACGAACAAAGAACAAAAGCCAAATAACAAAGCACGAATTAGTAAATTTGTGCCAGCACCTCGCCGCCGATGTTTTCGCGGCGCGCGGTTTTGCCGCTCATCAGGCCGCGCGAAGTCGAAACGATGTTGACGCCGTAGCCGCCCAGCACCTTGGGAATCTCCGTCGCGCCCATGTAGACGCGGCGTCCGGGACGCGAGACGCGCTCCAGATGCGTGATCGAAGAGGTACCGCGCGCGTCGTAGCGCAGGAAGATACGGATCGTGCGCTTGACGCCCTCGCCCTTGGTGACGAAGTTGTTGATGTAGCCCTCTTCCTTGAGGATGCGGGCGATCTCCAGTTTCAATTTCGAGGCCGGAATATCCACGCGCGAGTGCTTCGCAGAGATAGCGTTGCGGATGCGCGTCAGCATATCGGCAATAGGATCAGTCATGCTTTAACTCCAAATACGGTCTTTGGTCTTAGGTCTTTGGCTTTTGATCAAAGACCAAAGGCCCAAGACCGTTTTACCAGCTTGATTTCACGACGCCGGGGATTTGTCCCTGCAACGCCAGCTCGCGGAAGCAGATACGGCACAAGTTGAACTTGCGCAGGTACGCGCGCGGGCGTCCGCAATGCTTGCAACGCGTGTAGGCGCGCACAGAAAATTTCG
>JAFBAJ010000163.1 GCA_019247865.1 Acidobacteriota bacterium | reverse complement strand
CGCACCGGCTTCGCGCATCTCTTCGAGCACATGATGTATCAGGGCTCTGAGAACGTCGGCAAGGGCGATTACATGAAGGCCGTGCAGAACGCCGGCGGCACGCTCAACGGCAACACGACGACCGAGCGCACGGCCTATTTCGCGACGCTGCCCGCGAACCAGTTGCCGCTCGCGCTGTGGCTCGAAAGCGACCGGATGCGCTCTTTGAAAGTGACGCAGGAGAACCTCGACAACCAGCGCGCGGTCGTCAAGGAGGAGAAGCGTTTCCGCGTCGACAACCAGCCCTACCAGCCCGCGTTCCTGCACTTCTCCGAAATGGTCTTTAAGAACTTCGCCAACGCGCATTCGGCCATCGGCTCGATGGAAGACCTCGACGCGGCCAATCTTCAGGACGTGCAGGAATTTTTCCGCATCAACTACGCGCCGAACAACGCCGTGCTCGCCATCGCGGGTGACTTCGATGTGAAAGAGGCGCGCGCGCTGGTCGAAAAATATTTCAGCACGATTCCGAGCCAGCCCGCGCCGCCTCCGGCCGAGGTCGCAGAGCCGACGGAGGTCGCCGTCCGCGAAGAGGTCTATCAGGATCGCTTCGCGCGCATTCCGGCTTTCCTGCTGGCCTGGAAGATTCCGGCGCGGCGCACGCCCGACTATTACGCGCTCTCGCTCGCCGGTTCCCTGCTCTACGACGGCGACAGCTCGCGGCTCTATCAGAAGCTGGTCAAGGGCGAAGAGTCCGTCCTCCAGATTCAGGGCGGGATCGACGAGCGGCGCGGCCCGTCGGCCTTCTACATTCTGGCGATTCCCAAGCCCGACCGTACGGCCAAAGCGATTCGCGACGCGGTCGTGGACGAGATCAAGCGGCTGGCGACCGAGGGGCCGACCGCCGAAGAGATGGAGAAATTGCACAACAGCCTCCGCAACGACGCCGTGCGCAGCCGCCAGTCTTCGCTCTTTCGCGCGCAGAGCATCGCCGAGGCCGCGCTCTTTGATAACGACCCGAACCTCTTCAACACGGAGCTTGACCGCTATCTCAAGGTCACGCCCGCGCAGATCAAGGAGGCCGTGACGCGTCTCCTGCTGACGGACAATCGAGTGCTGCTGGAGATCGTGCCCGCGCCGCAGAAGGCGCAACCGGGGACGCCTGGTGTCGGCGCGTCGCAACAGCCCGCGGCTCCGCCGCCACAGGTCGAGCCCAAGCCCGCGCCGCAAACGCCGACGCCGGACAAACCGACCACTCAGGCCAAGCCCGCCGAGCAGAATCCGGCGCAGCCGCAGGAGCCGACCGATCCGCCGAAGAAACCTTTGGGTTAATGTCCGTCAGGTCGAATCAGAAGAGAGAACATCAACCATGTCCTTCAGAGCCAGAGCAATCCTGTTGAGCGCCGTCGTCATCTTGAGCGGCACGTCGGTCACACAATCATTCGCGCAGACAGCCGGGAAACAGATGAGCACACCACAAACAGAAGATTTCCGAAAGCAGGCGCCCGCGCCGCTCGCGCCGAAGCCGCTCGCCATTCCGAAACCCTTCGAGACCACGCTGCCCAACGGCCTGCGCGTCGTCATCCTCGAAGAGAAGCGGCTGCCGCTCGTCAGCTACCGGCTGGCCTTTCGCACCGGGAGCGCGAACAATCCGCCGGACATGCCCGGCCTGATGAGCCTCATGTCCGGACTCCTCAACGAGGGCACGGAGACGCGCACCAGCAAGCAGATCGCCGACGAGATCGCGCGGATGGGCGCGACGCTCGGCGCGGGAGCGACCTCTGACTACACGACGGTCGCGGCCTCTGCGCTCTCCATCTACGGCGACCGGATCATGGAGCTGCTGGCGGACGTGGCGCTGCATCCGTCCTTCCCGCAGAACGAGATCGACATCACCAAGCAGAACACCAAGCAGGCTCTCATACAGCAGCGCACGCAACCATCCTTTCTCGCGGGAGAAAGGCTCGCCAGCGTCCTCTTCGGCCAGCATCCGTACGCGGTCGTTTCTCCGACCAACGCTTCCATCGACGCCGTCACGCGCGAAAAGCTCCAGAGCTTTCACAAGCAGATGTTCATCCCCAACAACGCGGTGCTCTTCATCGTCGGCGATGTCGACCGCGCTTCGGTGCTCAAGCGCGTTAACGACCTCTTCGGCCAGTGGGAGCGCGGGCAGGTGGCGGCGGAGAATTTTCCAGCGCCGCCCGTGCGGACGGAGCGCGCCATCTATCTGGTCGACCGTCCCGGCTCCGCGCAATCGACCATCGTGATTGCGAACCTGGCGATCAATCGTTCGAGCCCGGACTATTTTCCGATGCTCCTCCTGCACACGATGCTCGGCGGCAGTTTCAGCCCGCGTGTGGACCAGAATCTGCGCGAGAACAAGGGCTACACCTACGGCGCTTCGACGGTCTTTGACACGCGGCGCGCGGCCGGCACGTTTCGCGCGACGGCGGAGGTGCGCACGCCCGTCACCGGAGCGTCGCTCAAGGAGTTCTTTTACGAGCTCGATCGGATTCGGACCGAGCCGATCCCGGCACAGGAGCTTCAGGACAACAAAGCCTTCCTGACCGGCCTTCTGCCCATACGCATCGAGACGCAGGAGGGCTTAACCGACCAGCTCGTGCAGATCAAGATGTTCGACCTGCCGGAGAACTACCTGCAGACCTATCGCGAACAAGTGAATGCAGTGACGGCCGCGGACGTGCAACGCGTCGCGCAGAAGTACCTGACGACCGACAAGGACGCCATTATCATCGTCGGCGATGCGGCCGCCATCATGGATCAGATCAAGCCTTACGCGCAGAAGATAGAGCTCTACGATGCGATGGGCCATCCCAAAGAGCTGACTTCCTCCACGAACAACGGCCAGGGCGGCGTGGGCGGGACGTGGGCTCTGACCATCACCGGGCCGTCGGGCAATACGATTCCGGCGACGCTCAATATCAAACAGGACGGCAACAACATCAGCGGCACGGTCGAATCCCAGCTCGGCGTCTCTGACCTCAAGCCGACGACGCTCAACGGCAATAAGTTCGACACCACGCTGACGCTCAACATGGGCGGCCAGACCATCGACGCGCAGGTCTCCGGCACGGTCGAAGGCGACACCATGAAGGGCACCATCACCATCCCGCAATTCCCGGAACTGCCGTTTACCGGAAAGAGAAAGTAGGAAGTCCCA
>JAFBAJ010000013.1 GCA_019247865.1 Acidobacteriota bacterium | reverse complement strand
AAAATATTTCGTGGCCGCTTGAGCGGATGAGCGAAGCGCTGGAAACGCTCGCTCGCGTGAGCGGGCTGCCGCTCAAGCCTGAGCCGTCTCCGGCCGTTGCGGTGACGCCGGACGGCGGCGCGGATTCGCCAGACCGCTCGATAGAGGCTGCGGCCGGTTGGATCGGTCTTGAGGTCGAGCCGACCGAGGTGCGCTACAGCGAAGTGGAGTCGCTCCTCAGCCGTGCCGGTCCGGCGCTCATCAAGCTCAGGCAGGAAGACGGCGAGCGCTTCTTAGCCCTTGTTCGCGGGCGCAGGCGAAGCGTGACGGTCGTCGGTCCGCAACAGGCTCTGCACAGGCTGCCCCTCCAGCGGGTGCGCGCGGCTCTCTGTCAAAAATTTGAGCTGCCTCTGAGGGAAGGCGTCAACAAATTGCTCACGGAAGCGAGAGTGCCGAGGCGTCGCCACCGCCGGGCGCGCGAGGCCATCTTGCGCGAGCAACTGGCGGGCATCAGATTTAGCGACTGCTGGCTCGTGCGATCAACGCCGCAGACAAACTTCATCCAACTGTTGAGACATGCCGGCATCGGGAGGCGACTGCTCACGATGACCTCTGCTTACGCGCTCCTTTATCTGCTCTGGATTATCTTCTGGACGGTCGTCGGGCGCGGGGCATTGCAAGGTCACTTCGATGAAGGCTGGCTGCTGGCGTGGTCATTGGTCCTCCTGAGCATCGTCGTCATCAGGCTCTATGCGAACTGGTCGCAGGGCTTCGTCGCGCTGAGGACCACCGGACTTCTCAAGCAGCGGCTGCTCGCCGGCGCCTTGCAGTTTGATGTGGACCAGGTCCGGCAGCAGGGCATCGGGCAGTTGCTCGCGCGGGTGGTGGAATCGGACGCGGTCGAAGCTCTGGCCCGCAGCGGCGGGTTTCTCGGACTCTTCGCCTGTCTCGAACTGGCCTTTGGAATCTTCGTCCTACAATCGGGCGCGGGCGGACTGATACATGTGCTCCTGCTCGCGGGCCTGATCGTTTTCGCCTGCCTCGTCGGAAGGCATTATTACCGTCGCCGTCTCGGGTGGACCAATTCGCGCTTCGCCCTCACTCAAGAGCTTGTCGAGCGGATGGTCGGCTACAGAACACGCGCCGCACAGGAGGCGCGCGAACACTGGCATCGGGGAGAAGACGAATCGCTGGATAACTATCTGCTTCGCTCACGGAAGATGGATGAAAGGCTCTCTCTGCTGCTGGCCGTCGTTCCGCGCGGGTGGTTGATTCTGGGCATCGCCGGGTTGTTCCCGGCTTTTATCGCGGGCCGCCCGGCCTCTGCGCTGGCGATTAGCTTGGGCGGCATCCTCTTCACCTACAGGGCGCTGGTCAAAGCCTCGACCGGGATTGTTCAACTGGCCGGGGCGGCCATCGCCTGGAAGCAGGTTGGGCCACTTTTTCACGGGGCGGCAAAGGGCGGGGCCGAGGGCTCGCGCTCCCTCGCCCTCGCCTACTCACATCACGCAAATGCAGGGGGAGTGTTGATGGAAGCCAATCACATCTCCTTTCGTTATCCCGCCCGCGCCGAACAGGCGTTGCGCGGTTGCAGCGTGGAAGTTTATGAGGGCGACCGCATCCTCCTGGAAGGTTCTTCGGGGAGCGGCAAGTCAACGCTGGCTTCACTTCTGACGGGGCTGCGAGAGCCGCAGTCGGGCCTGCTGCTTTTCAAAGGGCTGGACCGGCATACACTGGGGAGGGAGGGTTGGAGGCGAAGGGTTGTGGCCGCGCCGCAGTTTCATGAGAATCATGTGCTGACGGAAACCTTCGCCTTTAATCTTCTGATGGGACGGCGTTGGCCGCCGCGAGCCGATGACCTGCGGGAGGCGAAAAGCATCTGCATAGAGCTTGGACTCGGAGATTTGCTTCAACGGATGCCGGCCGGGATGTTTCAGATGGTCGGAGATTCCGGATGGCAACTCTCGCACGGTGAAAAGAGCCGACTCTATATCGCCCGCGCGCTTCTTCAAGGGACGGACCTGATAATCCTGGACGAGAGCTTCGCCGCTCTGGACCCTCAGACTTTACGTCTCGCCATGGATTGCGTTTTGAAACGGGCCTCCACCTTGCTCGTCGTCGCGCATCCATGAGCGTGATAAATCCTGTGGCCGGATTGTCGGCTAGAGATGCGCCCGCTCCGGCTCTCATCGAAGGCTTTCATTAACATCTTCTTAAAGGGTACATCATGATGATCGAACTGGAGACGGAAAGACTTCTTCTTCGGATGTGGCGTCAGGACGACTTTGAAGCGGTCGCTCGACTTCTGGCCGACCCGGAGGTCATGCGCTACGTCACTCCGGGCAGGCCGCTCACGCGCGCTGAAGCGTGGGGAAACTTCGCT
>JAFBAJ010000024.1 GCA_019247865.1 Acidobacteriota bacterium | reverse complement strand
GCAGCCGGTCAATCGTCGTGGACTCATCGTTGACGGCGCTGCGTATCTCACTGACGAGCGACTCGGCGCGCGCCCGCTCGTGCGCGGGCACACGGTCTCCCAGCTCTTTAATCGCGCGCTCGACAGAGTAGGCGAGCGAGTCCGCGGCGTTGCGCGCCTCGACCAGCTCGCGCCGCCGCCTGTCTTCCTCCGCGTGGCTTGCGGCGTCCTGAATCATGCGGTCGATCTCGCCCTTGTCGAGCGAGGTCGAGCCAGAGATGGTGACTTTCTGCTCCTTTCCCGTCGCCGTGTCTCTGGCCGTGACGTTGAGAATGCCGTTGGCGTCAATGTCGAAGGTCACTTCGATCTGCGGGAGCCCGCGCGGCGCAGGCGCGATGCCTTCGAGGCGGAACTGGCCCAGCGTGCGGTTGTCGCGCGCCAGCTCCCGCTCGCCTTGCAGGACGTGTATGTCCACAGCCGACTGGCTGTCCTCGGCGGTCGAGAAGGTCTCGGCCTTGCGCGAGGGGATGGTGGAGTTGCGCTCGATGAGCCTGGTCATCACGCCGCCCAGTGTCTCCACGCCCAGGCTGAGCGGGGTCACGTCGAGCAGGAGCACGTCCTTGACTTCGCCCTTGAGGACTCCGGCCTGAATGCCCGCGCCGATGGCGACGACCTCGTCCGGGTTCACGGATTGATTCGGCTCCTTGCCGCCCGTCAGCCGTTTGACCAGCTCCTTGACCGCGGGGATGCGCGTGGAGCCTCCGACGAGAATCACTTCATCAAGCTCTTTCTCTGTGAACTTGGCGTCCGCGAGCGCTTGCTGAACCGGCCCCATCGTGCGTTCGACCAGGTCGCGCGTCAGCTCCTCGAAGCGTGCGCGCGTCAGCTTCATCAGCAGGTGCTTAGGCCCCGAGGCGTCCGCCGTGATGAAGGGCAGATTGATCTCTGTTTCGACCGCGCTCGACAGCTCGATCTTGGCCTTCTCGGCGGCCTCCGTGAGACGTTGCAGCGCCTGCCGGTCTTTGGAGAGGTCCACGCCCTGATCCTTCTTGAACTCTTCGACGAGCCAGTCCACGACGCGCTTGTCAAAGTCGTCGCCGCCGAGGTGTGTGTCACCCGCCGTGGATTTCACCTCGAAGACTCCGTCGCCGACTTCGAGCACGGACACGTCGAAGGTGCCGCCGCCGAGGTCGAAGACGAGAATCCTTTCGTTCCTCTTCTTATCGAGCCCGTAGGCCAGCGACGCTGCGGTCGGCTCGTTGATGATGCGCAGGACGTTTAAGCCCGCGATCTGCCCCGCGTCTTTCGTCGCCTGGCGCTGCGCGTCGTTGTAGTAGGCGGGAACGGTGATGACAACATCCCGGACCTTCTCGCCCAGATACTTCGCCGCGTCGTCGGCGAGCTTGCGCAGGATGAAGGAGGAGATCTCTTCGGGCGAATAGAGCTTGCCGTCGATGTCCACGCGCACGGCGTCGTTGGGGCCTGGGACGACCTTGTATGTGACCTGCTTGAGCTCCTCCCCCACTTCGGAAAATTTGCGGCCCATGAAACGCTTGATGGAATAGACGGTCTTCTCGGGATTCAGGGCCGCCTGCCGCTTGGCGACCTGCCCGACGAGTCGCTCGCCCGTCTTGGTGAAGGCGACGACCGAAGGGGTGATGCGTCCGCCCTCCGAGTTGACGATGACGGTCGGCTTGTCCGCCTCCATCGTCGCCATCGCCGAATTGGTTGTCCCGAGGTCAATCCCTATCGCTTTCGCCATGCCAACCTCCTTTACGAATCTAAGCCTGCGTTCCAGCCGCCCATTGCCGCTCGACGCCCGAGGCGCGCGTCCCGGAAGCGGTCAAGCTCATCCTTGAGAATCCGGTAGCACTCGCAGGCGCTCTCTTCCAATTTTCGCAGGTCGGTGATTTCGATCTGACCGCGCCGCAAGCGCAACGCCCCGTCCTGTTTGAAACCGTTGACGACCTGGGTCACCCCGGCGCGGCGTACGCCGAGCAATTCCGCGACGAGATCGTGCGTCACGTAAAACTTCTCGCGTTCCAGGAGATCGCACAGGCCGAGCAGCCAGCTCGCCATGCGCTGTTTGAGCGGGTGCAAGCGATTGCAGGCGATGCGATGCACGGTGCTATTGAACGCGAAACCCGAATATTCCATCAGCGATTTTTGCAGCCCGGCCGTGTGCTGCACCTCGCGGCGAAACAGATTCACACGCATCCTGAGAGCCTGCCCTTCCTGAAGCACGACGGCGCTCTGCGGGGACATTTCCTCTCCCCAGAAGACTGGCAAATGGACGACCCCTTCGGCCCCGACGAGTCCCGTTTCGACCGCCG
>JAFBAJ010000839.1 GCA_019247865.1 Acidobacteriota bacterium | reverse complement strand
AGGTCTTGCAGTACGTTCCGCAGCAGTCCTTCTTCGTTTACGCAGACAGCTCGACGATGCAACGTGTGGCGAATCATGCCCGCGTGCGCTGGGTCGGACGCTACACTTCTGAGAGCAAGATCGAGCCGCAGCTTCGCGCGCAGCTCGCGGCTCAACTGAGCGGCGGCCCCGTGAAAGGGAAGCTCCAGCCGCTGGAGCTGAGAACCAACGGCACGGCCACCTTTGACATCGCCGTCTTCGGGCGCGCGAACATGAACGAGGTGCAATCGCTCTTCAACAATCTCTCGGCCGGCACGGTGATGAACGTCATCATGCTGCCGTCAAACTTCTTCAACGTGCTGCGCGTCGAGATGCCGCTCGATCAGGTGGCGCGCGTGGCAGAGCTACTGCCGGATGTGGTAAGGATCGACCCTTACTACACTTCTGCGAAAGAGGACGAGCGCGCGGCGCAGGTCGTGGCGGGCAACTATTCGAGCAACACTGCTCTGAGCGGTGTGGGCTATAACCCGCTCGCGCAGTTCGGCGTGGACGGGACTGGCGTCACCGTCTCGGTCGTGGACGACGGCATTGGGATTCCGGGCGACGGCGGCTTTTATATCACCTCGAACAACGCTGTGCATGGCCCGCTTTACGGCGCGCCTCCGGTCGCGGCCGGGCACGGCCACTTGAACGCGACGATCATCGCGGGCGACACGCCGTATGCATCGCTCGACCCGATGGGCTACAACTACGGCAAAGGCGTCGCGCCCAAATCGAACCTCATCAACATCCCTTTTCTGCTGACCGGATACCAGCCGACGGCGACGGAGGCCAACACGGTCAACGACACAGTGATGACGGCGGGGCCGAACGGCGTCCGCGGCTCGATCAGCAACAATAGCTGGGGCAACGGCACGAACGGCGGCTCTTACGATTCTTTAGCGGCGCAGTATGACGGTTTCGTGCAGGACGCGAGCTCGGCCGCGACGATTGATCCGCTGCTGGTCGTCTTCTCGGCAGGCAATTCCGGCGCAGCCGGTCTGACCAGACCTAAGGTGGCGAAGAACGCCATCGCGGTCGGCAATTCTGAGAACCTGCGGCTGGAGCTTTCGGCGACGGCCAACAACATAGACGACCTGAGCAGCACTTCGAGCATCGGCCCGGCGTCCGACGGACGCATCAAGCCGGACATCACTGCTCCCGGCTTCGCCGTCACGGGCGGGCGTTCCGGCGGCGATTCGCTCAACGGCAACATAGACGCTTTCCATCGCTGGAGCAGCGGCACCTCGCACGCCGCGCCGCAGGTCGCCGGAGCCGCGGCGCTCTTCACGCAGTTCTGGAAGAATGGACACGGCGGCGTGAATCCGAGCCCTGCCTTAGCGAAAGCAGCACTGCTCAACAGCACGGTCGAGATGAACGGCGTCGGCACGAGCAATTCCGTCCCGAACGGAGCGGAAGGCTGGGGACGATTGAACATGAAGTTCATGCTCAACACGGGCGTGCCCACCAAGTACGTTGACCAGACAGTGGAGTTTGCCAACACCGGCGACAGCACAGTCTTCACGGGCAAGGTCGCGGACGCGACGAAGCGGATGCGCGTGACGCTGGTCTGGACAGATCCGCCGGGAGTCGGCAATCCGGCGCTCGTGAATAACCTTGACCTGACTGTTAACGTGGGCGGGACGCTCTACAAAGGGAACGTGTTCAGCGGCGGCAACTCGACGACGGGCGGGAGCGCGGACACTTTGAATAACGTCGAGAACGTCTATCTTCCGGCGGGGATTCCGGCCGGGACGCAGGTCACGATTCAGGTGACGGCGGCGGCGCTCAACGGTAACGGCATTCTTGGAAATGCAGATGCGACGGATCAGCACTTCGCGCTGGTCGCTTACAACTTCAACGCTTCGAGCCGTTCGAAGCCTTCGGACTTTGACGGCGACGGCAAGAGTGATGTCGCGGTCTTTCGTCCGGCAGACGGCACCTGGTACGCGCTCTACAGCTCGAACGGTTTTCTCTCCGCCAATCCCGGCTTCGGTCTTCCGACCGACACGCTGACGCCGGGCGATTTTGACGGCGACGGGAAGACAGACCTCTGCGTCTGGCGCGCGAACGAGGGCAACTGGTTTATCTTCCACAGCTCCAACAGCGTCTACCGCATCGAGCTCTTCGGCACGAACGGAGACATCCCGACGCCCGCTGATTTCGACGGCGACGGCAAAGCCGACATCGCCGTCTTCCGTCCCTCGAACGGCGGCTGGTACATCCTGAACAGCAGCGACGGCTCTTTCCGCGGGCAGCAGTTCGGACAGAACGGAGACCGGCCGGTCGCAGGCGATTATGACGGCGACGGCAAAGCAGACATCGCTATCTATCGTCCGTCGGACGGCGGCTGGTATGTCCTCAGAAGCTCGAACAATTCGTTCAGCGCACAAGGGTTCGGCATCAGCACAGACCTGGCCGTGCCGGGCGACTACGACGGAGACGGCAAGAACGACCTCTGCGTTTATCGTCCCTCGGAAGGCGGCTGGTACATCATGCAAAGCTCGACCGGCACCTTCTACGGCGTGCCCTTCGGCATCGCGACGGATGTGCCCGCGCCGGGCGATTACGACGGCGACGGCAAGACTGACATCACCGTCTATCGTAGCGGCACCTGGTATATCCTCCAGAGCACCGGCGGATTCCGCGCGCAAGGCTTCGGCACGGTCACGGATCGTCCGATTCCTTCGGCCTTCGTGCGCTGAAAAAACTGTTTCACGCAAAGGCGCAAAGACGCAAAGAAAAGCTTGTATAGTTTTCTTTGCGTCTTTGCGCCTTTGCGTGAGACTCTCTTTCTTATGGTAGCCGAGAGCGAAAAACTGGGAGCCGGGTTTGACGGGCGAGGGAAGCGGCGGCTCTGGCGTTATGCGCCGCTGCTGCTCTGGATGTGCGTTATCTTCTTCGCCTCGACGGGCGAGTTTTCGGGCGCGAACACTTCGCGCATCATTCGTCCGCTGCTGCTCTGGCTCTGGCCGGACATCAGCGAAGAGCGCATCCGCTTCGTGCATTTCATCGTGCGCAAGGTCGCGCACTTCTCCGAGTACGCTGTCTTCGCGTTTCTCGCGGCGCGTGCTTTCGCCAGTTCATCCATCGCTTTTCTGCGGCGCGGTTTTTTCGTGCTGACCTTCCTGCTGATCTTTCTCTACTCGCTCTCGGACGAGTTTCATCAGAGCTTTGTGCCCTCGCGCGTCGGGACGATCTACGACAGCCTGATCGACACCGCGGGCGGTTTGACCGCGCTCATCGTTTACGCTATCTGGAGAAAAGGAGACCGGAGCAGGCGAAGAGATGTATAATCTCGCCGCTTCGATCTTGAGGTTGTAGGTCAACGACCGTTCCCTTCGTGTCAGACTCCATCTTAAAAGGAACCACATTGATGCTGAAAGCAAATCAGAGAATGAGAATCTTCCGGTCGGCTTTGCTGGTGCTGGTTGCTGCGATGCTCCTGCTCGGCGTCGGGCTCGTGCGCCGCGCAGAGTTGCAGCAGGGCAGAGGCACATCTTTCGAGAGTTATTCGAGACCCGATGGCGTGACCCACGCGATTCGTGATCGGTCGCAGAGCCTCTTTCGCATCCCCGTGCGAAACGAGACCGAGCGCGAGGCCGCCAAACAAATGGGCACGCTGGTCGAAGATTACGGATCGTTCGTCGTCGTCGCGGCGGCGCGTGAGAAGGAGTTTGGCGCGATAGAGAGCGCGCGGCTGGAGACGACCGTCAACCTGCCGGGCAAATCTTTCGAGCCGCTTGAGGATGCTCCGCCCGAGACGGTCAGGCCGGGAGCGTCGGGCCGGACGAGCGGCGGCGGAAAGGATTATTACATCGTGCAGTTCGGCGCGCCCGTGCGCGACGAATGGCTTGAGAGTTTGCGTTCCATCGGCGTGGAGGTCTTGCAGTACGTTCCGCAGCAGTCCTTCTTCGTTTACGCAGACAGCTCGACGATGCAACGTGTGGCGAATCATGCCCGCGTGCGCTGGGTCGG
>JAFBAJ010000854.1 GCA_019247865.1 Acidobacteriota bacterium | reverse complement strand
CAGAGGCCCCAGAGAGCTTCAGAAACGTCCGAGGTGTTGTCCAACTGCCGGCACAACTCTCTGGCTCTGAGGTAGACTTTTCCGACCTCGCGCGCCGCATAGCCCTCGGTCGCCACCAATGGCACGCCGAGCGTGAGTTGCAGGCAGAGTTCCTGCCCGGCGCGCTCTGGAGTGTCCGGCAACTTCAGGAGCAGTTCCAGCCCCCGGCGCGAGAGCGCGATGGCCTCCCGGTAGGCGAACCGGCGCAGGGCGTTGTCTGCCGCCTGCTGAAGATACTTTGCGGCCTGCTGATGTTCCGCCCCCCGCTCAAAGTGCATCGCCAGTTCCGCCGCCAGTTCCCTGGCGCGCTCGCCATAGAGCGCTTTGACCTGTTCCCCTATTCGCCTGTGCAGTTGAACGCGCCTTGAGGCGGAGACGCTTTCATAGAGCACCTTCCGATACAGAGCGTGGATGAATCTGTACCGGCTGACGGCTTCTCCGTTGGGCAGCACGTGGACGCCGCCATCCTGAATAAACTGACGCTGACGGGCCAGTTCATCGCACCGCGCTTCGACGGGCGCGCGCTCCTCTTCGAGGGCGGCCACCAGCGCGAGCGTTGAAAAATCGGCTCCCGCCACGCTGGCCGCCTCAAGCGTTCGCTGCTCGCCGGCATTCAGATGATCGACCTGCTTCTCTATCATCTGCTTGATGCTGTCGGGCACGCCAACCTCGACCTCCTCGATCTTAACGGTCAGTTCCCAGCGCTCTTCATCCCTGACGATCAGCCCCTCCGCCACAAGGTAATCGACGACGTTGACCATAAACAGCGGATTCCCCTCTGTTCTTTCGTGAATCAACCCCGCCAGCGCCGCCGGGAAGCGATTGCCGGGAAATCTCACGGACAAATAATGGCTCACGGCTTCTTCGCTGAGATATTCAAGCGGCAACTCTTCGCACTGGTGCTTGGCGAGCAACTCCTGCTTGACGGCCTTGAGCGGATGCCCGCTGACGATCAGTTCCACGGTCCGGTAGGTCCCAATCAACATCAGGTGCGCCGCCCCGCGCTGCCTCGCCAGATATGAGATCAGGTCAAGCGTCGAGTAGTCGCTCCAGTGAAGGTCTTCCAGAATGAGCACCAGCGGCCGATCCGTCGTCAGCGCCTCCAGCGTCTCGCCCATCTCCCGCAGCATCCGCTCGCGCGTCGCTCCGAACATTTCCCGGCTCAGCAGTTCGCGGTCCGGGGCGCTCACCAGCGAAGGCATTTGCAGCAGCCACATCGGCGCATGCGCGCGAAGCACATCAATCACCTGTCCCTGCTCTCGACAGAGCCGCCCGATGGCTTCGAGAACCGGCAGGTAAGCTTCGCCCGTCCCGTACTGTTCGAGGCATTGCCCCCGGCCGATCCGAATGCTCCCGTAAGAAGCGATGCGGTGCGCGAACGTGTCAACCAGAGAGGTCTTGCCGATGCCCGCTTCTCCGGTCACAAAGACGATCTGCCGTTCTCCGCCAAGCATCTTCTCCAGCCAGCCTTGCATGCGCGAGAGCGCGCCGTCGCGCCCGACAACTGTGAGAGGCGAATCCGCCGCGCCGAGCCTTGAAACTGAGACGGCGCTGCGGGTCCCGATCTCTTCGGCTCCGGCCGGCATCCGCCCGCTCTGAGCGATCTGACCGATGAAGCGATAGCCCCTTCAATGTGCGGTTTCGATGAAGCGCGGAGACTTCGGGTCGTCGCCGAGAGCCTCGCGAATCTGACGAATGGTGACTTTCAGGACGGCGTCGCTGACGAAGGTTTCGGGCCAGACCGCGTTGAGCAGGTCATCTTTGGTGACGAGTTGGCCCGGACGCCCGATGAGATGGTCGAGCACGGCGAAGGCTTTGGGCCTCAGCTTGATCGCTTGGGCCCCTCTCCACAGCTGCTCGTTGACCAAATCGAGGCAAAAGGGGTCGAAGAGAATGCGTTTTTCGTTCCCCACTGTAGTCACCCGAACGTTACCGAAATTTTACGGCAGGCTTATGACTTAGCACACAAGCTGGGCCTATTGTCCATCATCGATGGAGGGATGGCAATACTTGATTGAGGACTGGCAAAACAAGGCGGCCTTCGTCATCCAGTTTCGACCGGAAACCGACATTGAGGCCGGGCGCTTCGCGGGGCGTGTGGAGCACGTTCAATCGTGCAGGGCGACGCGATTTCACACGCTCGACGAGCTGCTGGCCTTCATCGCGAGCGTCCTGACCGAGGCCGGCAATCCTGAGGAATCGTGAACGCTGGCGGGCACAACCGGCTCTCACATTTCGGGCCAGCAGACTCGACAGCCGTCACCGCTCAAGGCCCGCAACGCGACGATAAAGTTGAAAGTTACCGTCCCTCCCGCTTCCCTCTGCGGTCGCCGATGTTAACGAAACCGATCCATATATTCTTCAAGCGCGCAGGCCGTTAACACATCTTCAAGCGGCGGCGCGCCGGGGCCCTCGAAAGAGCGTCACTTCGTCGCTTTCCCTTCCCTCGCCCTGCATTACGGAAGAGTTACCGAACATTTACGGCAGCTTTATGACTTCCCTCTTCAGCCGGGATTATCCTCCGCGCCTGATGACGGGATGCGTTCGGTTTCGAGCGTCGCATCCTTTAACTAACGACCTGAAGAAGAAGGGAGAGCTAACGATGGCTACCAATGAAGAAAAGATGAACGAACTTCTGGGAAGGTTTCTGAACGATTTCGGCGGGACTTTCCATTCCGCGATGGCGGTGATCGGAGACAAGCTGGGCCTCTACAAGGCGATGGCCCAAAGCGGCCCGCTCACTTCAGAAGAGCTTGCCAGGCAGACGGGGACGACCGAGCGGTATGTGCGCGAGTGGCTCGCCTCTCAGGCGGCCGGCGGGTATGCGAGCTACGACGCGGCGACGCGGCGGTTCTACCTGACCGAAGAGCAGGCGTTTGCCTTGACGGACGAAAACGGGCCGGTCTTTCTGCCGGGAGCGTTCCAGCTGGCGCTCTCCGCCGTCAAG
>JAFBAJ010000804.1 GCA_019247865.1 Acidobacteriota bacterium | reverse complement strand
GCGGCGCGAGACCGGAGGGATGCGCAGCCGCGCGCAAAGCTTTGTCCAGCGGCGTGCGTTCGCGCGTGCGGACGCGGTCGTGGCGAACGCAGAGGCCGTGCGGCGCGAGCTGTTGGAGGAAGGCGTCAGAGCCGAGAAGATCGTGACCATCTACAACGGGCTCGACCTGAGCCGCCTGACGCCGCCCGAAAATTTTAAGCGCGAGGAGGCGCTGGCCGCGCTGCATCTTGAGGAAGCGCAGGGAAGAAGACTTGTCACCATCGTGGCTAACATGCGCCATCCGGTCAAAGACCAGCGCACGTTCCTGCGCGCGGCGGAGCAGGTCAAGTCCAGAGTCCCGGACGCGGCCTTTGTGCTCGCGGGCGAGGGCGAGCTGCTGGAACCTCTGCGCGCTTACGCCGCAGAGCTGGGGCTGGCGGGCGATGCTTTCTTTATCGGCCGGTGCGAGCGCGTCGCGGAGCTGCTGGCTCTCTCGGAGGTGTGCGTCCTCAGCTCGACGCATGAAGGCTTTTCAAATTCGATCCTCGAATACATGGCGGCGGAGCGCCCGGTCGTGGCGACGGATGTCGGCGGCGCGCGCGAGGCTTTGAGAGACGGCTTGAGCGGCTACATCGTCGCGCCCGGCGACGATGAGCTGATGGCCGCGCGCATCGTCAGGCTGCTCGATGACCCGGAGCTGGCGCGTGAGATGGGATGCGCCGGGTGGCGCGTGGTCGAAGAGAAATTTTCGGAGCGGGCACAGCTCTCGCGCACGGAAGATTTATATGAAAGGCTGCTGGCCGCAGGGCGCGTGAGAGGTTTTGCGAGCGGCAGAGAGGAGTCGGACGGTCGCCGCGCGGCGGCGGGCGAGCGCGTATGACAGAGCTGCTGGCGAGACTTAATAAGCTCAAGGGGCGGAGCCTCGATGAGCTGCGCGTGCGCGGCGCGCAGGCCCTCAACGCTTATGCGGAGAGGAGCCAGGTCGCGCGCGGCGCTCTGCGTCTGCCGACGGACGCGGCGCTCTTCCGCCTGCTCGACGAGACACAGCTTGGCTCTCAAACTCCGAAAACCGCCGCCGGTCTGCTCGAACATTTTCGCACGCGCACCGCTCCGAAATTCTTCGCCGCCTTTGATGACGCAGACGCGACGCGGCGCGAGTTTCGTGAACGCTTCGCGGGCGAGCAACAGTTGCTCATCCATCGCGCCGAGCGAATCACGGCGGGGCGCTTTGACCTGCTCGGTTTTGAAGAGCTGGATTTCGGCGAGCCTGTGGACTGGCATCTGGAGCCTGTGTCCGGCAAGCGCACGCCGCTCGTGCATTGGAGCCGGATAGACGAGGTTGATACGGCCGTGACCGGCGATAAAAAGATCGTCTGGGAGCTGAACCGTCATCAATACTTTATGACGCTCGGGCGCGCGTACTGGCTCACGAGTGATGAGAAGTACGCGGCGACTTTCGCAGAGCATCTGGCCGGCTGGATGGACGCCAATCCGCCCAAGCTCGGCCTCAACTGGATGAGCAGTCTCGAAGTCGCCTTTCGTTCCATCTCGTGGCTGTGGGCGCTCTGGTTCTTCAAAGAGTCCGAGCACCTGACGCCGCAGCTCTTCGCGCGCGCGCTGAAATACCTGTACGTTCACGCGCGCCATCTGGAAACTTATCTCTCGACCTATTCGAGCCCGAACACGCATCTGACCGGCGAAGCTCTGGGGCTCTTCTATCTCGGCACGCTGCTGCCGGAGTTTCGCCGCGCCGCGCGCTGGCGCAAGAGTGGCCGCAGCATTCTCGTCGAAGAGCTGTCGCGGCACGTTCTCGCCGATGGAGTCTATTTCGAGCGCGCCAGCTACTATCACCGCTACACGACAGATTTCTACACGCACTTTCTGATTCTCTCGGAGCGCAACGGCGGCGTCGAACGCGAGCCGCTGGTGCGCGAGAAGCTGCGGGCGTTGCTCGATCACCTGATGCACATCACGCGGCCGGACGGGACAACGCCTTTGATCGGAGACGACGACGGCGGGCTGCTCGCGCAGCTTGACGAGCGCGCGGCCAACGATTTTCGCGCGACGCTTGCGACGGGCGCGGCGCTCTTGGGTCGCGCGGATTACAAGTTCGTCGCGGGTGAAGAGGCGGCCGCGACGCTCTGGCTGTTGGGGAGCGCGGGTCTCAGAGACTTTGCACAGCTTCCTTCTCAACCACCGGCGGAGACTTCGCGTGCCTTTCCGGAAGGCGGTTACTACGTGATGCGTGACGGGTGGACGAAGGAGTCAAACTATCTCCTGCTCGATTGCGGCGCGCACGGCGTCTTCAACTGCGGGCACGCGCACGCGGACGCGCTCTCGTTCGAGCTGGCCGGGCGCGGGCGCACGCTGCTCGTTGACCCGGGCACATATACGTACACGGGCTCGCCTGAGCTGCGCGATTTTTTCCGTTCGAGCGAGGCGCACAACACGCTCACAATCGACGGCGAATCTTCCTCCGTGCCCGCCGGACCTTTCTCTTGGAAGCGGAGCACGCACGCACACGCGCTGGCCTGGAAAATTGATGAGCGCTTCGACTATTTCGCGGGCGTGCACGACGGTTACATGAGCCTGTTGCGTGCTCCGGCGATGCACACGCGGAGCGTGCTCTTTCTCAAGGACGATTACTGGATCGTGCGCGACGCGGTCGAAACCGATGGCGAGCATCGCTATGAGCTGCACTTTCATTTCGCCGCGGGCGCGCAGGCTTTCGCGGCGGAGAATGGAATCGACGCGACGGGGCTCAAAGTCT
>JAFBAJ010000850.1 GCA_019247865.1 Acidobacteriota bacterium | reverse complement strand
GGCGCAGGGCGTGCCATTGTTCGTCCATCAGCAGGAAGTAACCGAAGAGGCGATACTTGTAGGCCGCGATGTCGGTCGCAGGGTTCCAGGGCTTGAGCCAGTCGGTCGCGTAGATGAGCAGCCCCAGGTAGAGCCCGTCTGCGATCTGCGTGATCTCGTCTATGCAGAAGCAGTCGGGCGGAATGTTCTGCAGCGGCTTCCAGCGATAGTTGAACTGGTAAATCTTCTTGCCCTTGTTCTCCGGCAGCATGCTCGGACGATTCGGACGGCCGATGAAGAAGAAGGTGTGCGCGTCAAAGCCGTAGAGCCGGTGCTCTTCCGGCGACGCGGGCTCCGTCACGACGCCCGCGACCTTCATCGCGCCACGCGTGAACTTCTCCTTGACCGTGCGAAAGGCGACCGTGTTCGAGCAGTGAAAGGCCGGATCGCTGCCCATCGCTTCGCCGCCGTCAGTCCACTTGAGCAGCTCCGCTTCGTCTATCTGCCTGAAGCTCTTGCCCGTCCAGGGCGAGAAGTCGCGCGAGACAGGCCACACGA
This sequence comes from Acidobacteriota bacterium, assembly GCA_019247865.1. Lineage (GTDB taxonomy): Bacteria > Acidobacteriota > Blastocatellia > Pyrinomonadales > Pyrinomonadaceae > JACMLC01. The sequence continues at coordinate 2,042 of JAFBAJ010000850.1, read as the reverse complement.
TGTTGATCGTGTTCTGGCCGAAGGCCGCGAGGAGTTTCTGGCTCTCCCACGAGACGAGCGCGCCGCGATAGAAGCCGTGCATCGTCTGCGGCCCGATGCCCGCGTTGAAGAGCGCGTGCAGCTTGTCGAAGGTATGCGACTCCGTGCGATGCTCCTTGAAGAGCGTGTCCGAATAGGCTTTGAGCGTCCGCATGATGTCGCCGGAGCTTTGAATGTCGCTTCTCACCTCGTCGAGCAGTTGCGGGTTGACATCTCCGTCCGGCGGGTCTGCGAGCGTGAGCGTCGTGAACTTGCTCTGCTGGCTCGCGTTGGCGTTTGAAGCCAGCGCGCTCGCGCCATCTCCGACGATGTTGGTCGTGACGGCCGCGTCCGGCACTTCCAGAAACGGGAAGAGTCGCCGCGCCTCTACGTTCCAGGACTCTTCAAAGAGCAGGAAGTAGCCGAAGTGCTGGTAGTGATAGCGCGCCGGGTCGGCCTGCGGGTCATACCGCTCGAAGAGATGATCGGTCGTAAAGAGCACCTGTCCGAGATAGAGCCCGTCGGCGATCCGAACCATCTCGTCAACCAGATAATTGAGCGGCGGGTTATTGCCCAGCTCGTGATGGCGATAGTTGAGCCGAAAGACTTCGCGCGGCGTGCCGTGATACACAGATGGCGCGCGATGCGCCGCGAAGTGGCCGCCGTTCAGCTCATACCCGTACTTGAGCTGATCGACCTGCGGCGCGTGCTTGAGGTGCCACATAAACGTCAGCAGCGACGTGAGCGCGATGTTGACCGGCGCGTGCTCGATGCGGTTGAAGTGGTTGATGCCGCGATAGACCTTGATCTCTTCGGGCACGCTTGAGCCGACAATTTGCGCGCGGTCTTCCGGCGTCATCTCCGTGTAACTCTTGCCCGACCACGGGCAGACGCCGACCACTGCCGAGCCCCAGATGACGCCCATCAGGTTGCCGTACTCCGCGGCCACGCCGTGCAGGTCGCCCGTGCGCAAACCCGGCGCGACGCCGTAGTAGTGGCCGTTGAGACTCTCGAAGGTCTGGCCCAGCTCGAAGAGCTTAGCCATCTTGCGAAACGGCAGCGCGTCGTTGTTCAGGCTGTGCTCCAGGTCGCGCATGTAGTCGCGCATCATCTCCAGCACGGACGCCTTCCCAACCATGTCGTTCCTGATCTGCTTGACCAGGTCGTCCTCTTCCCCGACGTTTTCGAGACAGGTCAGCGTCGTCAGTTGCTCGGTCGTGATCTCACCGCGCGGAGCAGGAGGCTCCAGCCCTGCGGCGCGTAAGGCTTCGCTCGAAATCTCGATGGTGAACCGCTCGTGCGGCGAAGAGCCGAAGCGGAGCGCGTCGTCCGTCTGGTAGAGCGTCTGGCCGGAAGCCGTCCTGACCTTGAGATAAATATCGGGCGCGGCGGCGAAGAGGTCTTTCAAACGTGTCTCGTTATACTCGATGTGAAACGCGCCGTCCGTGTCCGTCAACACTTCGCCGAGCAGGTCGTCGAAGAGCAGGTCTTTGTCGAACGCGCTGACGGTCACGCCCGCGATGCCGCGCCCGCCATCTTCCTGCACGCGCCCGGAAATTTCGTACTTCATATCAAACTCTCCTTCCGGCCTCAGGCGTCACGCGCCAGCAGCTCGCTGTGATGCACGCCGAGGTGATGCCCCATGAACCTGTTCGTGAGGCGATAGTGATTCGTGCCCTGCCCGTACACGTCGCGGCGAAACGGCAGCAAGCCTTCATACACCTTCTTGAAAGTCTTGCGGTCATAGACGGCGATGACGTTGTAGCCGCGATTGCCAGTCACGATGTACTTGCCGTCGGGCGAAACCCTCGTCGCGTAGATGCCGTCCAGAATCCGGTTGCCCGTCACCGCCAGCGTTTGCAGCATGTAGTGCGTCGCCGTCGCCGTCGCCTTGCGCGCCATCGCGCCGTACAAGGTGTGCAGCTTGTCGCGGATACAGAAGGCGCGCGTCGTCCACTTAGGCTTGCACGGCAGGAAGCGGCATTCGTTGAAGCGCTCTAAGGGAATCTCAAGCACACCGTGAC
>JAFBAJ010000708.1 GCA_019247865.1 Acidobacteriota bacterium | reverse complement strand
GCAAAAGTGTGCACGCGCGGATCGTCAACGTCTCAAGCGAGAGCGGGTCGTTAGCTTTGATGGGCGGAGGCACGCCCGCCTACAGCGTCTCAAAAGTTGCGCTGAACGCGGTCACGCGCATGCTCGCGTCTGAACTGCGTGCTTCACAGATTCTCGTCAACTCGGTCTGTCCCGGCTGGGTGGCGACGGAGATGGGCGGGGCTGACGCGCCGCGCACGGTTGAAGAGGGAGCGGCGAGTGTGATGTGGGCTGTGGAACTGCCTGACGACGGGCCGACCGGAGGATTCTTCCGCGACGGCGAACCGCTGGCTTGGTGAGAAGTTCTTATCTCAGCGTAAGGAGAGAACGGGAATAGCTTGATGAAGGGATTCAGTCGCGTCGGATTGTTGATCGCAGCCGTGGCGTTGCTCGGACTGGTCTTAGGGCTGGTCTACTATCTGCGTTTGAGGCGGAGCGCGAAGACTCAAGCGGAGCAGGCCAACACCATCGCCACCAGCTCGAAGTTCAAAGGCCGTCTCAACAATAATCAGCCGATGCCGAACGGCTCCGGCGAGGCCGCGAGCTTGAGTACGAAGGGCTCGGTTGAGCTGACAGGCGAGTACTTCCAGACGCAGGGCTCGAACGGGCAGAGCTGCGCGAGCTGTCACATTCCGGAAGAGACCTGGAGCATTACTCCTGCGACGTTGCAACGCCTCTTCGATGAGACGGGCGGCAAGCATCCTGTCTTCAGCCAGCTCGACGCAAACAATCCGAACATAGATGTCTCGACGGTGGAGGCGCGAAGAGCCGCGTACAGCATGCTGCTCAAGCACGGTCTGTTCCGCAGAGGCGGCCCGCCGCGTCCCAACTCCGATTGGGAACTGATCGCCGTCGATGACCCGCACGGCTTCGCCAATCTCAACCAGCTCGTACACTGGCGCAGGTCTATGCCCACGACCAACTTTCCCATCGGGAGCGTGACGGTCAACTGGGACGCCGCCTCGAACATCGGCAAAGGTCAGCGCGCCGCGCTGGTCAACCTGACCAACCGCCTCGTGACGCACGCGTTGCAGGGGCCGCCCGCTCCGCCGGAAGTGATTGACGACATCGTTAACTTTGAAAGCGCGCTCTACACAGCGCAGACGACAGTGACGGGCGTCGGGCGGCTCGACGCGGACGGAGCGCGCGGCGGCCCGGAGGCTTTATCCAACATGAAGAAGGTCGAAGGCCGTTTCGATCTCTTCGACGCGTGGGCCAAGAGCACAGACCCTTTGCGTGCGCAGATCTGGCGCGGGCAGGAGCTGTTCAACGGCACCAACCGGAGCGGTAAGAGCTGCAACGCCTGTCACGACACTTCCAACAACGGCACGAACATGGGCAATGTTTTGTTCGACGTCAACACGGCGTCGCTGGCTGCGCGCATGCCGGACTTGCCGCTCTACACGTTTCGCAACAAACAGACGGGCGAGACGGTGCAGTTGACGGACGCTGGGCTCGGCAACGTCACGGGCAAGTGGGAAGACCTGGGATTCTTTAAGACGCCGACGCTGCGCGGCTTGGCTGCGCGCGCGCCCTACTTTCACAACGGGAGCGCGGCGACGCTGGAAGACGTGGTGCGCCATTACGAGAAGCACTTCGATTTTATCTTCACGGATCCGGAGCGGGCCGACCTGGTGGCTTTTCTGAGGGCGCTCTAAAGAGAGCTGCTATTCGCCGGGCTCAAGTAAAGTGTTATATACTTTGTCCCAAGCCATAAACTTTTGCGACAGCGTCTTAAAGTGGAAGGGGTAACGCATGTGTAAGAGCTGGAAGCGGATAGCGATCATCCTGATGCTGGCTGTGGGGCTCAATATTCCGGGCGCGGCGCAGCAGAGCGGGCGACGAAGACCTTTGCGCGATCTGACGGCGGTCAGTCCGGCGCTGCTCCCGACCACGCTCCTTCCGACCATGTTGAGCCCGGTGCAGCAGGGGCCGACCGGGCCGCTCGACCTGGGCGAGCGACAGGGCCTCAACCTCAAGCAGTTCGGCGCGCGCGGGAACGGCAAGACAGACGATACGGCCGCGATTCGCTCGGCCGTGCAGGCGATTGCGACAGCAGGCGGCGGCCGCCTCTTTATTCCGAACGGCATTTATCCTGTGAGCGGCCCGATTGACCTGCCCTCCGGCATCACCATCGAAGGCAGCAACGGAGCCTACGGCGGCAGTTGCCAGATCCGCCTCACGACGCCGAACCAGAAAATTTTCACCATCGGCGAGAACCGTCGCCGCATCGCAATCCGCGATCTGGAGCTCAAGGCCGCGCCCGAATCACAGACACCGTACAGGCTGATGAAAGGCACCATCGGCATCGATGCGCGCGGCAAAGCTCCGAACAGCAGCTTTGAGATCGAGTTCAGGAACCTGACTTTCACGGGCTTTGATCGCGGCATCAACGCGGAGGACGCAGCGGGCGCGCGCGCGTGGCAGTTCGATAACGTGCTGATCGACCATTGCTCGTTCGCCGAGAACAACTACGGCATCTACGTGGACACGCAGAACGCGACCTACTGGAAGGTCAGCAACTGCTGGTTCATCGCGATGCCGGGCGGTTATTGCATCTATCTCAAATCGTCCGGCTTCGTGACGATTGATACGACGACCGGAGGCGGCCCGCCGCAGGCGCGTGTGCGCGGAGTCGCATACGCCAAGACCTTTATCTACATCGGCGGCGCGCACGGCACTGTGACCGTCATCAATTCGCAGTGCGAAGAGATAGATAACTTCATGGAGGTGACAGAGCCGTCGAACTACTCTTATCCGATCACCGTGCTCAATTCGATCATCGGGTTGCCGGTGCTCCTCAGAGCCAACTGCGTCTATGTGAGCATCGGAAACTTTTACGGCGCGGGCGTGGTGCAGTCTCTGGACAAGGGGACGGACGTGCTGGTGCACAGCTTCGGCGATGTGGCCGAGCAGCCGGTCAACTCCGGTCTCACGCCTAAGGGCGCGACTCCCTTCAAGCTGCAATACCCCAGCCGTGTCGTCTTCGGCTCCAGCATCCACGGCGTAGAGTTCGGCAACGACACGATCTTCAACCGGCCGGTCGGCATCGGGATTCAACCGGCGGCGGACGCGCTGCTCAACCTGGGCACGTCGAATGATAACGGAGTCGTGCTGCGCATCGGCAACACGTCCGGCTTCTACTACGATTTCTTCCGTGACACGACGGGCTATCTCAATCTGCGTGGCAACCAGCGCGGTTACACCGGCTTTCGCTTTAACGGCGACCTCGTGCCGCTCGACAATCGGACGGGGAATGTCGGGACGGACGAGAAGCGCTGGGACAGCGTTCACGCCGTGCGGGTCGTGAGCGGCGATGCCGTCCTGTCGGATAAAGAGACCGGCGAAGAGCTGTACCGCATCCGCGAAGACCAGAACAACATCTACTTCGACGACATACGCACGGGCAAGCAGTTGATGCGGCTCGACCGCGAGGGCAACCTGCACGTGCACGGCAAGGTCTTCGAGAACTCTCCGTGAATGGAAAAGCTTAGTCCATGAGTTTGACCAACAAGCTGAACGGCTTGAAAGAGATCTGGTACTTCGATAATCGCTGGCAGCTCTTATTCTCCAGACTCTTCTTTCGCCACGAGCGCATCAATATCTATCGTCTCAAGGGGATGAACATTCTGGTCGACCACCTGGCGGGCGACGCCAACGGAGCCAGGGAGATCATCGTCTCGCCGATGTACAGGCAGTTCATCCCGCGCATGAAGCTGAGCGGGCCTGTCAACGTGCTGGACATCGGGGCCAACAACGGCGGCTTCCCGTTGATGCTGCGCGCCAACGATGTCGAATTGAAGAAGGTCGTCTCGGTCGAGTTCAATCCGAACACCTTTATGCGGATGCGTTTCAATCTCGAAAGAAATTCGGGCTGCGATTTCACGGGGCTCAACGCGGCCATCTGCGGCGAGTCCGGCGAGCTGGAGGTGCGCCTCGGCGAAGGTGGAGCGGGCGAC
>JAFBAJ010000536.1 GCA_019247865.1 Acidobacteriota bacterium | reverse complement strand
GGCGACTCGGTCGGCGAGCTGTGCTCAGAGCGCACAGGGCTCGCGGGCATCAAGGGCGACGGCGACCCGATGGACATCTGCGTGCTCACGGAAAAGACCATCTCGCAGGGCAACTTCTTTGTGCGCGCCAGGCCCATCGGCGGCTTTCGGATGATCGACGGAGTCGAGGCGGACGACAAGATCATCGCCGTGCTGGAATCCGATGTGTCTTACGGGGAGATAGAGGAGCTGGGAGACGTGCCGCACGGGCTGGTGGATCGCCTCAAGCATTATTTTCTCAGTTACAAGCAACTGCCGAACGACGCGCCGCGACGGGTCGAGATCGCGGAGGTCTACAACCGCGCGGACGCCTTTGAAGCCATCCGGCGCAGCGTACAGGATTACCGCGCGCGATACGGCGCGCCGGAGAATCGCATCAGCGAGCTGCGTAGATTGTTAAGCGAGGAAAAATAGGTCTCACGCAAAGGCGCAAAGACGCAAAGAAGAGATTCAATCTTTTCTTTGCGTCTTTGCGCCTTTGCGTGAAACTTCCTTAGGTCTTGCTAACCATCTCTTCAATCCCGCAGTGAGGGCAGCAGAGCACCTCGCGCGCGGCGTCGCGCCAGCGTGCGAGGGCGCGTGTCGAAAGCTCCGGCTCCTTCTCTTCAGCTTCGCCTTCGGTAAAGAAACGCGCGCGGCCTTCCAACAGGCTCGCGCGCGTCTCCAACTCTCCCAGGCAGTGCTTGCACAGCCACCCGTAACCGGGATTGATGAAATGCTCGATCTCCATCCTTACCTGCGCGTGCCGCGTCGCGCGTCCGGTGATTCGAGCAGGCGGACGGGGACTGTGACGCGCGAGCCGTTGCGGAAGACTTCGACCTTGACCACGTCTCCGAGCTGGCGTTTGTCGAGAATGCGATAGAGGTCGTCGTTGTTGCTGACCTTCTGTCCGTCTATGCCGACGATGATGTCGCCGAGCGAGATCTCGCCATCTTCGGTCTGCGTCGTCGCACGCAGGCCGGCCGCAGCGGCTGAGCCGCCCGGCGTCGTCTGGATAATCAGGATGCCGTCTTCGAGCGGCATACCGCGCAAGGTATTCACGTCGCGCGTGCCGATGCCGAGCTTGGGACGACGCACCGAGCCGTTCTGAATCAGCTCCGGCACGACCCGCTTGGCGATGTTGATCGGGACGGCAAAGCCGACGCCCGCGCTCGCTCCAGAAGGCGAGAGGATCTGCGAATTGATGCCGATCATACGCCCGCGCGAATCGAGCAGCGGCCCGCCGGAGTTGCCCGGATTGATCGAAGCGTCGGTCTGGATCGCGCCTTCAATCGGTCGTCCCTGCGGGTCGCCCGGACGCGGACGCGAACGCAAGGGGCGCTGGAGGCCGCTGATGACGCCGGTCGTCAGCGTGCGGTCGAGGCCGAACGGATTGCCGATGGCTAAGACCTTCTGCCCGACCGTCAGCTTGTCGGAATCGCCGAGCGGGACGATGGTCAACTGGTCGCGCGGCATCTCCACCTGAATCACCGCGAGGTCTGTGTCCGGGTCGCCGCCGACGTACTTGGCCGGATAGGTCTTGTCGCCGCTAAAGCGCACGGAGAGCTTCTGCGCGCCTTCGACGACGTGATAGTTGGTCAGGATATGGCCCTGGTCGTCGATCACGGAGCCGGAGCCGGAGCCCTCGCCCTCCTGTATCTGCCCAAAAAGATCTCTCTGGTACGAGGTCGAGGTGATATAGGCCACGCCGGGCGAGATCACGCGATAGACTTCGATGTTGTTCTGTTCGTCTGTCGCCTGCGAAGGGTCTGTGATGCCGGACGGCGGAGCTTCCGTGAAGGCTTCGCTGTTGGGTTGCAGATTGCTGCTGAAGCGGTTGAAGCAGGCCACTGTGCCTGCCGCAAAGAAGGCTGAGAGCAAAGCTATCAGCAGGATTTGACGGGCGGAAAGTTTATACATGGCTTTAGTCCTATATTTTCAGAAATTCAATTCTCCGAGGAGCCGTTTTGTGCATCTTTTGCATACTCTTTTGATGCTCCGGCGCGGGCCGCCGGTTGTGCGCCACGCACGCCCCGCGCCTGCCCTCAAAAGAGCTTGTGCTCTCTCTCTTACGCAGATGATGGGACGCACGTTTATGATAATTTTGTCGCAGGACGGCCAAAGCTGCAAGCCTTTGTAAAGGATGTTAAGAAAGTTAAGACTTGCCGGGCGGTTGGCTGGTCTCGCTACGCGCAGGCTTTTCCACTACCGGCGGCTGTTTCCGATCCTCTTTGTGGAGCAGAAGATATGTCGAAGTGTTCGTCGAGAGGATGCCTTCGGCGCGCTCGGCGAGCAGTGCGATCCGGCCTGCATCATCCTCCTTCTCGCCGTACTCTCCGACGCGGTTTTCATAGAGCTGCTTCTCGCGCTCCAGCCCTTCGCTGACCCCGCGATAGTTGAGCCAGGTTTCATGAAACTTGTAGAGTTTGCCGATGCCCGCCGCCAGGACGACGATGGCGGCCAGCAGAGCCGAGCCAAGGCGCTGATAGAACGGCCCCCGTCCGCCAAGATCATTCGGGCCGGGCGAGAAGATATTGATGACTGGTATGAGCGCGCCCGCGGCGAGCAGGATGATCTCAACAGCGTAATACCTTCTCTTATTTTTTCCGGCCCTTGTGGAGTGCCAATCGGCCTGCCCTTCTAACCGTTGGTAATATTTTGGAGGAGGTATGTTCTGTGGAGTGGTGCTCATGCGCGCTTCCTTTCAGATGCCTGAGATGAGATTGCGTCCGATTCCGGCGGCGCGGATTATACACGCTTCGCTAAGCGGCTGCGGATTAAATTTGAGAGGGCGGCAGGCGGCTCTGCGAGGTCGAAGACGGTCACCCGCGCCTCGCGTGCGATGCTCTTGAAGGGCTCGACGGCTGAAGGCTCACCGCGCAGGGCTGCCGTCAAGGCGTCGGAGCTGCGGCCGCTGCCAGCGATGACGATCATCTCGCGCCCCTGCTCGACGTTCTGTCGCATCTCGTCGATGGTGATCTCGCCGCCGCTGGCGAAGAGCACGAGCGAAGGGCAGCGCCGCGACAGCTCCGCCGCGAGCCTGTACATCAACGGCACGGATTCGCTCCACTCTTCGACCTCGACCAACACAAAATGTGTGTGATGCGGTTCCAGGTCGGAAGGCTTGACCTGTCCGGCAGAGGTGACGCCGATGCAGGGAGCGGAAAGAGTCCCGGCCTTTTCGAGCGCGTCGCCGAAGAGCCTGAAAATTCCGGCGTCGGTCGCGCCGGTGATGACAGTGAAGCCCTGTTCGATGACGGTTCGCGCCGCCGCGCTAAAGAGCTCTTCGAGCGAGGCCGCGACGTGAGCATCCAGCTCCGCCGTGCCGCCGTTGAGGATCAGCAGCGCGCGCGGCTCGCTCAAATCCAGCGCCGCGATGAGGCTCTGCGCGTCCGTCTCTTCGGGCGCTCTGACGCAAAGCGCCGTCCTGCCGCCCGGAAAAACTATCCGCTCCGTCAACAGCTCCGCCATAGGCTAGAGCATAGCACAAGAGCTGCGCACGAAGGCACAGGCTTGCCTCAGGCTGTTCAGTGTGGGTAGAGCTTTTTAGCGCAGCGCGACGAGGAAATTCGGCATCGCGCCGAGGTAAGAGGTGGCAGCTTCGGAAGCGTGCCAGCCGAGCGCGGACATGCCCGTCGTGACGTGCACAACCATCAGCGCCAGATAGATCGTCAGCACGAGGGACATCCCGTACCGCGCGGTCTTGAGGTGCGAGCAGCGATAGAGCAGGTAGGCCGCGAAAAAACCGATCGTCAGTTTGGTGATGAGGAACGGCGCGTTGCCCATGTCGAGGAGGCGGGCCATCAGCCCATTGCCTTCGGTCGCGACGTTCGTCCGAACCCAGATAATCGTCAACTGTGCATCGAGCCAGTTGAGAGCGAATAAAAGAATGCTTTTCGAGAGGGCGCCCATCCCGTTGCATCTCCTTCGAGTGCCAACTATGTTTAACTCTTCCCTTTAATGGCAGAACCCCCACTGCCGCGTGGCGTGGGGGTTCTGGTCAATGTTCCGTGGAAGAGCTTTTCGCTTCCTTGTACCTCTAAGAAATTCTCAATCGGAGGGCTCTTCCAGGAAAAAGTCTCCGAAGCTGTTTGGAAAAAGCCGCTCATCGAAGCTCCGTCAGGAGTGAGACGCTGATAATAGATCGAAGCTCCGTAGGAGCTGGATATTTATAGCCCGTCGCATCTCTCAATGGAGCTCCATCAGGAGCGGAATATGTCGCTCCTAAAGGAGCTCCATAATGTGGTGGCTGACGGCTATAAACATTGCGCCGCTCTGCGGCTTTTTCCGAACAGCTTCTCAGACCGACTCGATCCGGCAGAGCACGGTCATGCACTCGCGGGCGTCCTTGAGGAAAGAGAAGGCCAGGAACTGAAAGGGCGAGCGGAGGAGCATCCTCAAGCCGGGCAGCGCGCCGGGCGTGTAGTTGTAAAAATCTTCCTTGAGGATCGAAAGGCCGCTCAGTCGCGCGAGGTCGCGCAGCTCTTTGATCGTGAACTCGTGATGATGCCCGATGAACGGAACATCCGAGAGAAAAATTTCGGCGGCCTGCGCGTGCGGCGTCTGCCCGCGCAGCAGCGCGACGCGCTTCGGCCAGTAGGCGATGTTCGGCACCTCTATGTAGAGCACTCCGTCCGGCCGGAGCAGCGCACGCACGTTCGTCATAAAATTTTTGAGCGAGTGCGGGTAATGTTCCAGCACCGCGAGCACGGTCACGACATCGAACTTTTCGGGCAGCCGCGCGTCCGGCTCGAACGGGTCGTAATCGAAGATCTCGACGCCCTCATCCGCGATGCACTTGAACAAGCCCTGAAACGATTCGCCGTAATACTGCAAAGCCTCTGTCATCGCCACTTCGTAGCCGAGCTTTTTGAGCGTCAGCGGGAAGACGCCCCAGAACCCGCCGACATCGCAGACACGTTGCCTCTCATCCTCTCGCGCAAACGCGCGATAGGCTTTGTAGAAGCGTATCCCGGAGACTCTGAGATAATTCTGAAAGTCAAAAAGCCCAGGCCCCCAGCTATGACAATGCGCCGCCAGCTCGCCCTGCATCTCCGCAGTCCAATGCGCGAAGACCGTCCGCACGGACTCCTGATACACCTCTTCAAACTTTTCGTATGAGAGCAACTTCATTCCTTATCTAGTAGTCTCCTAAATTCAACTCTCTGCGCCAACTCTGCGTGAACTCTGCGTCTCTGCGTTGAGTATTGCGCAGCATCATCTCAACGCAGAGACGCAGAGAAGTCGCAGAGGTCACGCAGAGAAAGACAAATTAGGAAACTACTCCTTATCTATCGGGCGCAGGGCGAAGAACCAGCCGCTCGCAAAGACCGGCGGCAGCTTGTCTGCCGTGCGCGCGTTCCAGTCGATAAAGCCTGCGGAGCGTCCGAGCGTGTGGCCGACGAGCGGCCCGCTCCAGAGGCTCGACGCGCCTTCGCGGTAAATTTTCAGGCCGCACTCCGCAAAGAGTTTGCGCAAGCGCCCGCGCGTAAAGAACTGCACGTGCCCGTTCTCCTCATTGTCGGTCGAGCCGACCGCGCGCGTTGAGCCGCGCGCGAGCGCATCCAGCACGCGCTGCAAACGAAAGGTACGAAAGAGCCACGAATCCAGCTCGAACTCGCCGTAACCGTTCGGCACAGTGACGAGCAGAATCCCTCCTTCACTCAGTCGCCGGACGCAATCCTGTAATAACGCGCGCGGCTCGGTCAAATGCTCCAGCACCTCCGAGAGAATAACGACCTCGTAGCGCTCGTCCGGCGGCAGCTCGTCCACGCGCTGCCGAAAGAACTTCGCGTTCGCCGCGCCCGCCGCCAGCTTTCGCGCGTGCTCGATGGAAGACTCGTCCGTGTCCACGCCCGTCAGATTGTAGCCGTCTTTGATGAGCGGCAGGGCGAGCTGCGTCCCGTTCCCGCAGCCCGCGTCGAGGACGCGCACCGAACTCGGATGACGAGACGGAAAAGCCTCCGCGATCGCGCGCCGCACAAAGCGCAGACGCTTCAGGTAGCCCCACAGGTTTTCGCGCTCAGCCTCGCGCACAGCTCCGCTCATCCCTCTTTCACCTCGAAGCAAAGCGCCCGCGCGCACGCGCCGTCGCCAGCAGCTCGCGCATCTCGCCCGCACGCAGAAAGAGCGTCGTCGAAAGCGAATTGCCCGTCCGCGCTCGGAAATATGTTGCCACCAGAATAAAGATCAACGCGTAGCTGATGCTCGAAGCGACGGCGGCGGCGCGCGCGCCGTAGGTCGGCACGAAAGCCAGATTGAGCGCGACGTTGAGGCACAACGTGGCGAGCCAGAAGAGCGGAATCGCAACGGGCAGACCGAGAGAGCTGAAGTGCTGCACGAGCACCGATTCGATGCCGACCAGATAGATGCCCGGCAGGAGAATCAGGAGCTGCCACGAAGCGTCCGCGAACTGCGCGCCGTACACAAAGGGCAGCGCGAAGCTCGCGGGCACGGCCGCGAGACAGACGAAGAGCATCACAAAGGCCGTGTGGCGCGTGACGCGCATCGTCATCTCGCCGCGCGCGTCCGGCGCGGAGGCGACGCGCGGCAACAGCAGCGTCCCGATGACTCCGGGCAGGAGCATGAGCATCGTTGCGACCTGCGTGGCGACAGCGTAGACGCCCGCCTCCGTCGCTCCGCGAAAGTGATTGACGATCAGCAGGTCTGCGCGAAAGATCAGCAGCGCCGCGACCACCGCGACGTGAAACTTGAGTCCGTACCGAGCCATGTGCCTGAACAGCTTCGCGTCCGGACGAAACTTCTGCCCGCGCAACTCCTTCAACAGCCGCGCGATCATCCACACGATGAGGAGGCTCATCAGCACGCTCACCAGCGTGTTGAGCGAGACCAGCGCCCTGAGCCCCGCGCCTAAGATGACGAGCGCGACCAAAGCGTTGACGAGCAGGAGCGCCTGCGCCGCCGCGTCGAGCAGGTTGAAATGTCCGATGCGATTGAGCCCCAGAAAAACATTGAGGCCGAGCAGCGTGATGAGCTGAAACGGAATCGAGACGGCCGCGACGGTCATCAGTCCGACCGGCACGTGGCCGAAGAGCGCCGGATAAAATCTCGCCAGCGCGACGACGACCAGCGCGAACGCGCAGCCCGCGACCAGGGCGAACACGAGCGCATTGGCGCAGACGCGAGCGACACTCGATTTGTCGCGCGCGATGAAATAGGTGTTCGCGGAAGGCAGTCCCGCGCTGCCGAGCTGCAAAGCGACGGCCACCGTCACATTGAGCACTGCGAGCGCGCCCAGTCCTTCGGCTCCGAGCATGTGCGCGACGATGACGCTCGCGCCCACGCCGCTCAGGAGCATCAGGATGCGCGTGCCGAACGTCCACGCGATGTGCGTCGAGAAACGGCGTTGTGGTAATAGGTCACTCACAATTTTCGGTAAGACAGGCAGCTTCACCGCAGAGACGCGGAGATCGCGCAGAGATAACCCAGAGACAGCATGCCTCTCAACCCTCTGCGTCTACTCTGCGACTTCTCTGCGTCTCTGCGGTGAAATGCTTTCCATGCTTCATTCT
>JAFBAJ010000519.1 GCA_019247865.1 Acidobacteriota bacterium | reverse complement strand
CTCCTTCTTAAAGATATCCGCCGAAGTAACCTTCAAGGCTTTGCTCCAGGCTGGATTGTCTGCGCCCAGATCGCCTTCAAAGCCTAAACAGCAAGGACTCATTGCGTAGACCGCGCCGAAAACGTCCGGGTGTTGCATCCCCATCATGATCGCGCCGTAACCGCCCATCGAATGTCCGGCCACTCCGCGACTTTCGGCGCGCGCCAGAGTGCGGTAGTGGCTGTCAATATATGAGACTACATCCCGTACAACGTAGTCCTGCCAGTTGCCTGTAACCGAGGAGTTCGTGTAGTAGCTAGCCAGATAATTATTTGTCCCGTTTGGAACAACGACAATCATCTCGCCGATAGAGTCGCTTTTGATCATGCCGTCCATCAGGGGTTGAAGATTCATCCCCTGGTAGCCGTTCCTTGTAAAGTGTTCAATCTTCCCGTTAAAGCCGTGTAAGAGATAAAGCGTCGGATAGCGTTTGGTCCGGGAGGAGTCGTAGCTCGGTGGCAGGTAAACCGCCACGCTCTGCTCCATCGAATCGCCGAGTAAGTTGCCTTTCAGAGATGGAGAAGAAATCCTTAGTTCAAGTAATCTCCCGCTCGCCTCGCTGCCTGGAGCCTTTTGTCCAATCACAGGCTGAATAAGCAAAGCCGAGAGCAAAAAGCAAAATATGAGGAGCGCCGCTTTTCGCTCCTGTGACATCGATTTATTGTAATCCCTCATGTAACCTCCTACGTTTAGTAAAGTAACTCGTCCTTCGGAATTCCAGAGCCCACCGCCTGAATTAACCATGCGCGCATCTTGCTCCTGGCGTGCTTTTCTTTGCGCCTTTGCGCGAAACTTTTTATACTGCCTCGCACGGAGGGGAGATCAGCACACATGTACGAGGACATCACAGGCCAGCCGCCTGAGGCGGGCTTTACGCGCCGCCGGTTTATTATGACCTCTTTGGCCGCAGGATTCGCGCTCGCGGTGCAGCCCATCGTGGCGCAGACCACCATCAAGACCGATAGCAACGGCCTCGTCGCAGGAGAGGTCAGGATTCCAGTCGCGGACGGCGAGATTCCAGCCTATCGCGCGATGCCTGAGAAGGGCAAGGGCTTTCCGGTCGTTCTAGTGGTGCAGGAAATCTTCGGCGTCCACGAGCATATCAAAGACATCTGCCGCCGCTTTGCCAAGCTCGGCCACATGGCGATTGCGCCGGAGCTCTACGCGCGGCAGGGCGATGTCTCGAACCTCGAAGCCATCGCAGAGATACGCAAGATCGTGGACAAAGTGCCGGACGCGCAGGTCATGTCAGACCTCGACGCGGCTCTGGCCTACGCGAAAAAATCGGGCAAGGGCAACACGAACAAGCTCGGCATCACGGGCTTCTGCTGGGGCGGGCGCATCGTCTGGCTCTACGCCGCGCATAACCCTAAGGTCAGGGCCGGAGTCGCCTGGTACGGCGGTCTCGTGCGCAGACCTAATATGCAGAAGACGGATTTGCAGCCGACCTATCCGATAGACATCGCCGCGACCTTGAAAGTCCCCGTGCTCGGACTCTACGGCGGCGCGGACGAAGGCATTCCGGTCTCGACGGTCGAGCAGATGCGCGCCGAGCTCAAAAAAGGGAAGTCGAAGTCGGAGATCATCGTCTATCCGGACACGCCGCATGGCTTTCACGCGGACTATCGCCCGACCTATCGCAAGGAGCAGGCGATGGATGGCTGGAAGCGTCTACAGGACTGGTTCAGAAAACACGGCGCGTCGTAAAACACATACTCCCGGAGGTCAGCATATGCGCAGGCTGTCTGTGGTCATCAGCATCATACTTTTGTTGTGCCTGCCGGCGGCGCAACGGTCGCAGGCTCAAGGCGCAGCCGAACGCGTTTACCTGCGTCCCACCATCGAAACCTATACCCCCGCGGAGAAGCGGCTCTTCCTGCCATATCTTGATGAAGCGAGGAAGGCTGCGGACAAGGGAGTGGAGCTGCTCGCAGCGGGAAAGATTGATGAACTCTATCAGGGAGTGCATCCGACGCTTAAAAAGCTTGCATCGCCGGAGCAGTTCCGCGAGGCCATGGAAAAATTTGAACAGCTCAGCGAGAAGCCGGTTTCATACGAATACCGGAATCAGGCCCTGATCTATCCTAACGACAGCTCGTCTATGGCCGACATGAGCAGAGCGCAATCGCAGGTCTGGTACGCGGTCAAATCTGAGGCCCGTAAAAACAGCAATCTCTTCCTCATCGTCAAGACCGCACGTATCGGAGAGAAGCACTCGATCATTCTTTTCGACGCCGTGAATTACGGCGGAGAGCTGCCGCCCTGGCTGCGTTATCCGAACGCGCCCAATAAGCCTTAATCCGCTTCTGCGCCGCCTGCCGTCCATTCATAGACACATAGAGGAGAGAATTGATGAACGCCAAACAAGAGGACGCCAACCTGATCCTGCGTTTGTACGAGCTGAGGCGGGATGAGTCGATGCGCCGTGCGCGCGCGTGGTTTATCGGCGAGTTCAATCCCGAAAAGATGGATGACATCATGGCTGCGCTGGTCGGCAAGCACAGCGCGGACTTTCGGATGGTCGCCTCGTACTGGGACATGGCGGCGGCCTTCGTCAATTTCGGCGCGATTGACGAAGAGATGTTCAATGACATCAACACGGAGCATGTCGCCATCTACGCTAGGCTCGAACCATTTCTGGCGGAGCTGCGCGCGATCCCGGGAGCGCCGCCCTATCTCTATCTGAAGAACCTCGCGCCGCTCGTTGAGCGTCTACCGGATTCGGAAGCGCGCATCGCCGCCATGCGCCGCTTTATGAAACGCCGCGCCGAAGCAGAGCAGAAATAAGAGGCAACGAAAGAAGCTCACGCAAAGACGCCAAGACGCAAAGAAAAGCATGAACTCTTTCTTTGCGTCTTTGCGCCTTTGCGTGAACCTGCTTTTAACTTGTTCCGCTATCTCTATTTCTTGCGCCGTGATCTTCTGCTCCTGGGTTTGGCGACCTCTTTCACTTCCATCTTCTGTTTCTCTTCGGCCTTTGTCGAAGGCGTCGCCGTCGTTTCCATCACTTTGGGCTTGGGCGGGGCGAGCATCTCGCGCACGAAGTCGGCGGCCATCTCCTGCGAGATGTTCGCCTGAATCAGGAGCTCGCTGCCTTCTGCGATGAGGTTCATCTGCTTGAGCATGTTCTGTGCGCCCTTGTCCGGGACAGAGCTTTTCGCCTGCTCGAAGACGCCCATCAGCATCGCCTTGATGATGTTTGCTGTCTCAGGATTGTCCGCGTTCATCGCCCCGGTCAGCTTGAAGCCCTGCGCGTCCATGTTGAGGCCCATGTAAAAGTCGCCAAAGCGCGTCATGCAATCGCTGCCGTCAGGACGCCGCTCGGCCGCGCGGAGGCCGAAGCTTTTGGCGAAGGCCATCAGCGGCGAGCCGTTGATGCTGAGGAGCGCGTCCGGTTCGCGCAAAGCCGATTGGAGCGTCTCGGTTTTGATGCGCCCGCGCCCGTCCGCAGCATCCAGCGCGGCCTTGATGTATGAAGTGTTACCAAAGGCTATCGTGTGACGGT
This sequence comes from Acidobacteriota bacterium, assembly GCA_019247865.1. Lineage (GTDB taxonomy): Bacteria > Acidobacteriota > Blastocatellia > Pyrinomonadales > Pyrinomonadaceae > JACMLC01. The sequence continues at coordinate 209 of JAFBAJ010000519.1, read as the reverse complement.
CGAGCGTCGTGAGGGCCAATTCGGAGAAGGCGGCTCCGAACGGATTCTTGCCAAAGCCCGGCTGCACGTCTTCGAGCTTTAACAGAGAGAGATTGTGCGTGCCGTAACTCTCCTGCCGCAGCTTGTCGCCCCCCAGCGCCTTCGCCATTCCCATCAGGGCCTCTGCGTCAAAGTCACCGCGCATGGCGAACATCGCTTCGGGCATCGGA
>JAFBAJ010000448.1 GCA_019247865.1 Acidobacteriota bacterium | reverse complement strand
CCTTCGAGCGCGACCGCAGAGGTCGTCTCTTCATTGAACGACGACGGCTCGCTCGTCGCGTTCAACTTTCCGCGCGTTCTGTCAGGCACAGTCTCTTCCGGCTCGCTCGCCAACAACTCCGAGATTTATCTGGCCGAGACGGAAGTCCGGCCGCCCTTCTCGAACAATCTGACGACGCTCAACGGAGCCTCGCTCGGCCATGAGCCGTCCACGTTTGAAGCCGTCGCGCCGGATAGCATAGCCGTCTGCACCGGCACTGTTCTGGCCTTCGACACGGCACAGGCCGCGCCGCTGCCCGACGGCTCTTTCCCGACCGAGCTGGCGGGCACGACCGTCACGGTCAACAACATCGCGGCACAAGTCTTCAGCGTCTCTCCGACACGCATCTCTTTCCACGTCCCGCCGGAGACGGCCGCGACCTTCGCGCAGGTCGTCGTCACCAACTCCGAAGGCTTTGAGACGCACGGTACGATCAGAGTCCTGCAGGCCGCCCCGGGCATCTTCACTATGAGCGGCGACGGGACGGGCGCGGGCGTCATCCTCGACTCGCAGACGCATCAACCCGGCCCCTTCGACCCGACCAACGCAGACCGCACGCTGCTCGTTTACGCGACCGGCGCGCGAGGCTTGCCGCAGCAGCTCAACATCACAATCGCCGGGCGGCATGTGCCCTTTGAATCGGTTGAGGCTTCGAGCGAGACGCCGGGGCTCGATCTGATTCGCGTCCGCCTGCCGCGAGATTTGAGAGGCGCGGGGCTGGTCGTCATGAGCCTTCGTGCCGGAAGACGCGAGAGCAATCCGGTCACGCTCATGATCGCCGGAGAGCCCGCGCGGGATGTCTACATCAACGAAGTGCTGGCCGATCCTCCGAACGGCATCGCGGGCGACGCGAATCATGACGGAGTGCGCGACGGCTCCGATGATGAATTCGTCGAACTGGTCAACGCGCAGGATGACGCGGTTGACATCTCTGGCTGGACGATTCGCACGCATCCTGTTTCGAGTTCGAGCGAGACCACGCGACACGTTTTCGCTCCCGGCACGATCATCCCGGCGCACGACGCACTGCTCGTCTTCGGCGGCGGAAATCTGAATCCGTCTCATCCGGCCTTCGGCGGGGCGCAGGTCTTCAACACTTCAACGAGCGGGCTGTCGCTCACGAACACAGGACTGACCATTCTCATACGTGACGGCGCGGGACATCTCATCACAGAGTTCTCTTACGGCGGCTCGACCGGTCTGGATGGAAACGCGGATCAATCGCTCACGCGCGCGCCCGACATCTACGGCACATATCTACTGCACACGTTGGCGACCGGAGCGGGCGGCCGAGCCTACTCGCCCGGCACGCTGGCCGATGGAGAATTCTTTCTGCCGCGCGCGGGACTGCTGACGAGCATGACGCTCACGCCTGCTTCCAACAGTTGCACCTCAGGCCGGCGCACGCAGTTCAGCGCACGTGCCTTTGACCAGTTCGGTCGCCCGCTGAAAACTGCACGCTTCGCTTTCGCTGTCAGCGACCATAACATCGCGAGCATCGAATCCACGCGTGTTGACAGGCGTTTTGGAATCGCGACCGCGACGCTGCTCTGTCTGGAAGCGGGCTCGACGGAGATTCGTGCGACGGCGACGGACGGCATTGCTTTCTTAACCAGCACGAACGCGACGTTGACGGTCACGCCCGCGCCTCCCGTCATCGCGCGGATAGAGGTCTCGCCTTCCTCTGCACAGCTCAATCGGGGCGGCTCGCAGCAATTCACCGCGACGGCCTTCGATGCGAACAATCAAGTCATCAACGGCGTCGCCTTCGTTTGGAGTTCAAACAGCGCGCCCGTCGCTACCATTGACCAGAACGGTTCAGCGCACGGCGCGGGGCCTGGCGTGGCGACGATAACGGCGACGGCTCCTGACGGACTGGGCGGCAGCATTTCAGGCACGGCGCAGCTGTCTGTTCGGATGCCGCTCGTCATCAACGAAGTCCTCGCGGACGTTCCGCCGGACAATGCTGCGACGCCCGCCATCGAAGGCGATGCCAACCGCGACGGCGTGCGTGATTCCGCAGACGACGAGTTCGTGGAGCTGTTCAATAACTCAGAGCAGCCGTTGGACATCTCCGGCGTCGTCATCGCGGATGCGACGAGCAATCGTTTCACTTTTCCGGCGAACACGATGCTGCCGTCCGGCCGCGCCGTGCTCATTTTCGGCGGCGGCGCTCCGCCGGTCAGCG
>JAFBAJ010000751.1 GCA_019247865.1 Acidobacteriota bacterium | reverse complement strand
CCGACCTTCTGAATCAGATAGATCGTGCCGGTGATATTGGTATCAATAACATGGCGCACTTCACGGAAGTCCTGATCGAGAAAGCCGTGCCCCAGCCCGCGCCCGGCGTTGGCGAGAAGCGCATCCACCGGACGCCCTTTCACGGCCGCCAGCAGCTTGTCGTTGCCCTCGGTCGTGGCGAGGTCTGTTTCGACGGCTTCGACCTCCGCGCCGAGCTTGCGAAAATCTTCCGCCGCCTGATTGATCAAAGGCTCGTCCGCGGCGACGACCAGATCAAAGCCGTTCTGCGCACAAATCTTGGCAAGCTCATAACCGATGCCGGTCGAAGCTCCCGTGACGATGGCGAGTTGGCGTGGATGTGCAGACATAAATCAAAACCCTCCCTTATAGGTTCGTTACTGTTCAGATAACTTGTTAGAGCCTCATCTTGATTGATGATTTTTCGCTATCTGTTGTCTAATCATCAAATTTGAGTGTCCGAAGAGAGGGAATCTTTTGAACATCAAAGCTTATCTGGCACGCATCAATTACAACGGCGCGCTCGTTCCCACGGCCGAGACTCTGCGCGCTTTGCAGGTCGCGCATCTGACGAGCGTCCCGTTCGAGAATCTCAGCATTCATCGCGGAGAGCAGATCGTGCTGGCGGACGAGGCGCTGTTCAGAAAAATTGTTGAGCGCGGGCGCGGCGGTTTCTGCTACGAGGCCAACGGCCTGTTCGCGGCTTTGTTGCGCGAGCTGGGCTTTGACGTGGTCATGCTCTCGGCCGGAGTCGCGGACGCGCAAGGGCAGTTCGGGCCGGACTTCGATCACATGGCGCTGCTGGTCACGCTGGAGCAGCGCTGGCTGGTGGATGTCGGCTTCGGTGATTCCTTTCGCGAGCCGCTGCTGCTCGACGAACGTGCTGAGCAGGTTCAGGGCCGCCGCGCCTATCGCATCGTGCCGGACGGCGAGCGCCTGATTTTGCAGCAACGTGAAGAGGGCGCAGAATGGAAAGCGCAGTATCGCTTTACCCTTCAACCGCACGTCTTCGCGGACTACGAAGAGATGTGCCGCTATCATCAGACCTCTCCGCAGTCCCACTTCACACGGGCGCGCATCTGCTCGCGCGCGACCGCGGACGGGCGCGTCACGCTCAGCGAGATGCGCCTCATCAACACCTTCGAACATGGTGAAAGAGATGAGCGCACACTGACGAGCCAGTCGGAGTACGACACTATCCTGCGCGAGCAGTTCGGGATTGCACTCGACAGATAACCGAACTTCTGTTCGATGAAGGCGTGGAAGGCCGAATGATGATTAAAAGAATCTCGTTTCTAGCGGCGTGCGTGCTCTGCTTTGTCGCCCTCAGTCCATCGCAGGCGCAGGAGCGCCCTGCTGCTGCCCCGGCCGCTCCGCCAGACCTCACGCTCGATGCGCCCGCCCGCGCACAGTTGATCGAGGCCGTCATCCGGGAGATGAAGGATTATTACGTCTTTCCCGAGGCGGCGCAGCAGGTCGAGAAGATTCTGCGCGAGCGCATGAAGGAATACGAGAAGCTCACGAGCGCGAAGGAGCTGGCGAAGACTCTGACGACAGACCTGCGCGAGGTCACGCATGACAAGCACGTCAGCGTGAACTACAGCGCCGAGCCGCGGCCCGTGCAGCAGGAGCAGGCCGAGCCGACCGAGCGGGAGCGTCAGGGCATACGCAATTACGGCGACGCCATCAACTACGGTTTCGAGAAGATCGAGCGGCTGCCCGGCAACATCGGCTACATCCGCCTGAACCTGTTCTTCCCGCCCGAGTACGGCGGCGAGACGGCTGTGGCCGCGATGAAAGTCGTCAATTCGACGGAGGCTCTGATCATCGACCTGCGCGGCAACGACGGCGGGCATCCGGGCATGATCCAACTCGTCGCGAGCTACTTCTTCGGCGCGGAGCCGGTGCAGTTGAGCGGCATCTTCCACCGCCGGACCAACTCCACACAGCAGTACTGGACGCTGCCCTACGTGCCCGGCGCAAAGTATCTCAAAAAAGAGGTCTACATCCTGACCAGCCGCCGCACCTTTTCGGGCGGCGAGGCTTTCGCGTACGACCTCAAAAACCTGAAGCGCGCGACGCTGGTCGGAGAGACGACAGAGGGCGCTGCGAACCCGCGCGACGTGCGCCGCCTGAGCGATCATTTCTGGATGGGCATCCCCAACGCGCGCGCCGTCAGTCCCATCACAAACACCAACTGGGAAGGCGTGGGCGTCAAACCCGACGTAGAGG
>JAFBAJ010000686.1 GCA_019247865.1 Acidobacteriota bacterium | reverse complement strand
TAGCTCTCCTTAAATACCGGTCTTAGGACTTGGGTCTTTGGTCTTTGTATGCTCTTCAACCTTGAGTGACACATCAAAGACCCAAGTCCTAAGACCCAAGTCCTGTTTGGATTGGCAAGCGCACGCGCAGCATGTCGGCTTGCTGTTCGACCTGTCCCTGATGCGCTTCGATGATCTTGGCGGCGAGCGAGAGGCGTAGGCCGTCGCTGCCGGCAAAAGAACGAAAGACATCGTGTTCGTTAGATTTCAGATTGCGCCATTCGATCAGAGCCGCAGGCGCATCCGTCGCCTGCTCTCGCAGCAGATGGATCGAGACGGGAGCGTCCGCCGCGCGCCTGAGGTTGAGCGCGCCCGCCGTGATCGTTTGCAAAGCCTCCGTCAGAGCCGCCGCGTCATACTCGCCTGCGAGCCCCGCAGCCTCGATGTTCAGCTCGACGGACGCGCCCGCCTCTTCAGGCTGCTCGACGGACGAGAGGAGCTTGTCGAGCGCGACGTGCGGCTGCCGCCTGAGTTCCAGCGGCCGGCCGTAACGCACCAGCGCGGTCATGTCCGTGGCCGCGCGTTCGAGCCCCGCGATCAGCTTAGCCAGCGTTTCGCGCTCGTCTTCAGGCCGCTCGCTCTTCTCCATCCGCTTGCGCAGGAACGTGGCATAGAGTTTGAGACCATTGAGCTGGTTTTTGAGGTCGTGGACGATTTGTATGGAAGCCCGCCCAAGCTCTTGCAAGGTATACGGGTCTTGCATTTCTGTTGCTAATGGCTTCATCTTGATTGCGAACTCAAAGCTGTTGGGCCTCTATCCGCGCGCCTGAGGAGAGTATCTGGCGACGCTCGCGTGTATGGATAGGACGCAAATCGACTGTTGTTGTGTGTCGTGTTTCGATGCGGCATCTTAGCAAAAAAGCTGAACGTATGCTAGTCATGCAGCATGAATTCAAGGAATTTGACACGCCTGTTAAACTTTCAGAATCCGTGATAATTTCACTTAAAGGCTGGACAAAGGAATGAGCAATAACAGTCACAGGACTGTCATGGTAGTTGAAGATTTCGAGGATAACCGCTTTATGATGAGGCGGTTACTGGAGATGAGCGGCTACCATGTGTTGGAGGCCATCAACGGCGAAGAGGCTATCCGCATCGCCGAGCAGGAACATCCCGACCTGATCCTGATGGATTTGAGCCTTCCGCTGCTGGACGGTCTGGCCGCGACGCGCCGAATACGCGAGCGCGACAGCCTGCGCAACGTGCCCATCGTGGCCGTTTCGGCTCACGATACGGCCGATTTTCACGCCGAGGCGCTCGCCGCAGGATGCAATGATTACGTCACCAAACCGATCGATTTCGACCAACTGGAAGCGCTCCTGCATCGCCTCCTGCCGGAAAAGACAGCCGGCAGCGCGCAGTAGTCAGGAGGCCGTAAAACCAACTTAAATGCTTTGGCAGCCTGCTTTTCTGCCATCTCTTTCTCCCATGCCTGATACTTACATCTCACTGTTTCGAGAGCATCAGGAGACGATTATTCGCCGCTGGATCGATGAGGTCTACCGCGAGCGGCGCACGGAGCTGCCCGAAACACTCTCTTTCGGGCAACTGGTGGATCATTACCCGGAGATGCTGGACGAACTGGCGCGCCTGCTGGATGAGCGCGCCTCCCGGAGCGAGATCATCGAGACCGCTCGGCGCAGACGCGAACATGCGCACGTCCGTTTTCAGCGCGGCGTCCTGATCGACGAAGTGGCACGCGAGTTGATGCTTTTTCGTCGGACGATCAATGATTTTTTATGGCGCGAGGGGTTGAGCGCCGCTCTGGGAGATTTAAGGGAACTGCGTGACGCGCTCCAGCGCGCAGACCAATTTGTGGACGAGATGATCACACAGGCAGTAGTCGTCTATGCTGCCAGTTGGCGTCCGCCCGTCGAGACACGCACCTCTGTTTGGCCGCCACCGCGCCGCCGTAAAACGGATTTCCCGGAGAGCGACGCATGAGGGACGATGCCGAATGGAGGAATCAATTTTTTCCGCAGTGTGCGTGCCAAGCTGCTCTTGATGCTGGCCGCACTCTCTCTGCCACTGCTCGTCATCAGCCTGATCCAGCTCAATAACTATCGCACTAATCTGAACGAGCAGGCGGCGACCATCGCCCGCATCGAGACCGCTGCGGCAGCGGGCGCGCTCACTTCATGGCTGGAGCGCACGCCTTCGAGTGCGTCCGGCTCAACCTCTCTCACAGCACAGGAGACGAGCGACCTGTACCAGCGTCTGCGCGAGCAGGCTGCGCCAGGGGCGGATACTGTTATCGCCGTCTTCGACAGAGAAGGCCGACCGCTCGCGCTGCCGGACACTCCGACGCCTCTGCCCAAGCCCGGAGATAAATTTCCAGTCGCCAACGGCCACACGGCCTGGAACGACGGCGTGACGCGGATGACCAATATCCGCCGCGTCGAGCCTGCCGGCTGGCAGGTGGTGGTCGGCGTTCCCGTCGCGGCCAACACGCTGGCCGGACAATCGCTCGTGACGCTGGCGGTGACCTGGGCCCTGGCGCTCTTCGCTTCGATCCTGCTCTGCGTGTGGGCGGTCGGAAGATTCACGAAGCCGCTGCGGCAGCTCGCCACTTCCGCATCGGCGCTCGGCGGCGGCGAGCTGCGCGAGCGCGCGCGCGTCGAGACGGAGGACGAGGTCGGCGCGCTGGCCGAGAGCTTTAACGTCATGGCCTCGCAGTTGGAGACCAAGTTCAAAGAGGTGCAGACGCAGGGCGCGTTCATCGAAGAGGTCCTGAACGGTCTGCCGCTCGGCGTGGCCGTGCTCGATTCAAATCTCATCGTGCGCAAGGTCAACAAAGCGTTCGCGTGCGCCGTCGGACGCGAGGCCGAGATGTTGTCCGGGCGCGGGCTTTATGAAGCTGCGGCGGGGCTCGCCGTGCTCAGTGATGTGGTCGAAGACGTGCGCCGGACGCGGCAGGCTTTCGTCACCTACGGACTGCCGCTCAGTCTCGTCGCGCACGACCACGACGCCACGCCGGAAACCGTCGAGGAGAATTTCTGGGACATCACCATCTGGCCGACCAGCGACAAGAGCTTTGCGCGCGGCGACCTAATCCTGATTCTCTCCGAAGTCTCGAAGCGCGTCCGCGCAGAGAAGCTGGCGACCAACGCTTTCGCCGCCGAACGCGCGCGCGCGGCAGAGCTGGAGAGCCTCATCAACCAGATGAACGAGGGCGTCGTCATAATCGACCAGCACGCGCGCTACAAGGTCAATCCGGCGGCGGCCGAGATCATCGGCCGCAAGCGTCAGGAACTGCGCGACGGCGCGCAGGCTTTCGTCGCGGACATCGCGCTTCAGGATCTGGACGGCCGCGTCCTCGCGCCCGAAGAGACGCCGTTCCTCCACGCGCTCCTCAACCGCGAGAGCCTCTCCGGCAAACAGTTTCAGATCATCCGGCCCGACGGAGAGCGGCGCGTCGTCGCCATCAGCGCGACCCCTTTGACGAGCGAGGACGGCCATCCGCAGGGCGCGGTCGCGGTCTTTCGTGACATCACGGAGGAAGTGTTGCAGCACGACGAGCTGGTCGCGGCCTATGACCGGCTGCGCGAGCACGACCGCCTCAAATCGGCCTTCGTGACCAACATCTCGCACGAGCTGCGGACGCCGCTCAACGTCATCATCGGCCTTTCCCAACTGCTTGAGCGTGACAAGCAGCTACCGCTCGCGCCCTTGCAGAATGAGGCCGTGACGCGGATGGAGCGCAACGCGCGCTCGCTCCTCGAACTGGTCAACGACCTGCTCGATTACTCGCGGCTCGAAGCCGGGCGCGCCGCGCTCCAGTTGGAAACAGTGCAGGTGGCCGAAGTCATCAAAGCGACGCTGGAGGATTACACGCGCGAGGCCGCCGAAAAGCGCGTCGAGTTGCGCGTCGATCTCTCGCCGCAACTGGGCGAAGTGATGACGGACAAATACAAGCTCGAACAGGTGGTGGCGAATCTGGTCGGCAACGCGATCAAGTTCACTTCGGCCGGAGCGGTGACGGTCGCCGCCGCGCCGGTGGATGAAGAGCACTGGTGTCTGGAAGTCTCCGACACGGGCATCGGCATCGAACGCGCCGCGCTGAGCTATATCTTCGACGAGTTCCGGCAGGTCGATGACCGCCTCGCGCGCTCTTACGGCGGGACTGGGCTGGGGCTCGCCATCACGCGCAAGATCGTGGAGCTGCTGGGCGGCAAGATCACAGTCCAGAGCGTGCCGCAGGAGGGCAGCCGCTTTCGCATCACCTGGCCGCGCATCATACGCCAGCGCACGGGCACCGGCTCGCTCGTCGAAAAGAGCGTCCCCAAGCCGTTCCTCTCACCGAACTTGCGCTCGCGTGCCTGATAGTGGAAAATTCCGGACGCCAACACACTCCACAGTGAAGCGGAACATTTCCGGCGCGCGCGGGTCTAATGCCTGTGGAGCATTGTGCATTCGATCAATCAAGTGTAAAGGACGAGTTTATGGCTACGACGGAACCGGACGTTGAAGAGAAGGACAAAACGCTGTGGACGATCTACATCGTGGTCGGCATCATCTCCCTGCTCCTGGTCGCGGGCATCATCTACATTGCGCGTCGTCCGGCGGCGACCGCGAGCGGCCCCGCGCAGCTCGAAGGAGCTTTGCGCCCCGGCTCGCCGGACTTTGAGAAATACAAAGCCCTCATCACGGTTGATAAGCCGGAAGCGACCGAAGGCGCGCGCGCCATCGGCGACATCGTGATGACCCTCACGACGACCGTCCGAAATTTCACGGGCAAGACGCTCAACGGTCTGGAGATGCGCGGCTCCGTCGTGGACATTCAGGGCAATCCGGTCAAAGAACGCACGGTCATCGTCATCCCCAACAACGCCACCGGCGTCCCCGAACTCGAAAACAACAAAACCCTCGCCGTCCCCATCCTCATCGAAGGCATGAGCAAAGAGGCAGACCGCGCGAATATCAAGATGGAAGTGACGGCGATCAGGTTTAAGTAGTAAAGACAAAAAGTTTCACGCAAAGGCGCAAAGACGCAAAGAAAGGATTCTTGTTTTCCTTTGCGTCTTTGCGCCTTTGCGTGAGAATTATTTTTGCTTCCTCACATTCACGCCCGGCGGAGGCTTGAACTCGAATGACTCTGCGGGCGCGTTGTAGTTTTCGTGGACGTTGGTTAAGGTGAATTCCGAGACAGCGCCCGCATCGTCTATCTGCTTCACTCTGAAAATCTGCCCGTCGGCAGTGACTTCGAGATACAGTTCGCGGATGCCTGTGTCTTTGCGTCTGGGGACGAGGCGCAGGGTGCGTGTGCCGCTCTGCGAGCCTGCGTCCTGTTGTGCAAAGGTGATCTCGCGAAACTCTGCGCGGAGGTTTTTTTGGCCGAGCAGAAAGAGGAAAGGGAAGCGCGCGTCCGAGACCTTCGCGGCGTCGGCGTGTGTCGCCTCGCGGTCTTGCGGCGAGTAGAACCAGACCTCGCGGTCATTGACGATGAAGAGCTTGCCCGGCCTGGGCTCATACTCCCAGCGCATGCGTCTGGGTCTTTGCAGGAAGAGCCGGCCGCGCTCGTGCCGCTCGCGTTCGCCCGCGCGGCTGTAGCGCTGCTCAAAATCCGCCGCCAGCCCGCGCATCTTTCCATACCGCGCCTCAATACGCGCGATCAGCTGGTCAAGCTCATTCCCGTAAGAAGCTGAGAAGACTTGAAGCGGTAGGAGAATAAAAAGAATCGCGCCTGCGCGAGACATAAATCGCACGCTCTTAATTTCCTTCTTTCACTCCTGTCGTTTCGCGCACGAACAGTTCTTCCAGAGATTGTTTGACCGGCTGGACGGAGACGAGCCGCCCGCCCGCCTGTCGCACGGCCGCGAGCGCTGCGTCCACATCGCGTTCGTCCGCGACCTCTACGCGTGCGCCGCCCGCCGTCGGCGCGACGCTCGCGCCATCGAGCGCAGGCAGCTTTTCGGCAATCGCTGCGGCATCCGCTCCGGCGACTGTGATCTCGATTCGCAGTTTATCGGAAGCGCGCGCGCGCAGCTCTTCCAGCCGTCCGGTCTCTGCGAGCCTGCCCTGACGCATGATCGCCACGCGGTCGCACAGGACTTCGATGTCCGAGAGAATATGCGAGCACATGAAGACGGTCGTGCCGCCGTCGCGCAGGGAGGAGATGAGGTCGCGCACCTGCCTGCGGCCGACCGGGTCGAGGCCGCTCATCGGCTCGTCCAGAAAAACTATCTCCGGCTCGTTGACGAGACTTTGTGCGAGGCCGACGCGCTGGAGCATCCCTTTCGAGAACTTGCGGAGCTGCTTGTTCCAGCTCTTCTCGTCGAGATGGACGCGCGCCAGCAGCTCTTCGGCGCGCCTCTTTCTCTCGCGGCTGTCGTAGCCGAAAAGCTCCGCGCAATATTCCAGGAACTCGCGCGCCGTCAGGTAATCGTAGAAGTAAGGATTTTCCGGCAGGTAGCCGAGCCGGGCGTGCATCCGCACATCGCCTATGTCGCGCCCCAGGATGCGCGCCGCGCCCGCGGTCGGATAGATGAGGCGCATCAACAGCTTGAGCGTCGTCGTCTTGCCCGCGCCGTTCGCGCCGAGGAAGCCGAAGATCTCTCCGCCCTCGACCTTGAGCGAGAGTCCGTCGAGCGCGCGCACCTTCCGCTTGCGCCAGAAGCCGACCTCGTAATCCTTCGTCAGGTTTTCGATCTCCACCACAGCAGACATTTTTAACTCCGAGAATCCGGAAGTCAGGAGCCAGAAGCCAGAAGAAAAGGCTGCGTATGTTTTATT
>JAFBAJ010000628.1 GCA_019247865.1 Acidobacteriota bacterium | reverse complement strand
TCGTCTTCTGTTCCGTCACTTCACCCCAAAAATCTTTCGCGGAGTTGCGGCGCGTCGTGCGCGCGGGCGGCACGATTGCGCTCCTGGAGCACGTCCGCCCGAAAGGACTGCTCGGTTATCTCTTCGACGGCTTGAGCGTCGTCACGGTGCGGCTCTTTGACGATCACTTTAATCGCCGGACGGCTGAGGAGGCGCGGCGCGCGGGGCTCCGTGTCACGAAGGTCGAGCGGCACGCGCTCGGCATCATCAACCTCATCTTTCTCGAAAACTAGACTCCTGCCTTCAGACTTGAGATTATCTAAAGCATGTCTTACACGGAATTTCGAGAGCGGCTGCACGTCGGGTGTCAGGGCTGGAATTATGAAGACTGGGTGACGGGGCCGGCGGGCGGCGACCGAGTCTTTTACCCGCGCGGGACGCGTGCGCAGGGGATGCTCGAAGTCTATGCGCGCGCCTTCGAGACGATTGAGGTGGACTCGACCTTCTACGCCACGCCGTCCGCGCAGACGCTCGACAACTGGCACAAGCGGACGCCGCCGCGCTTCTCTTTCTCGTTAAAGCTGCCGCAGGCCATCTCGCACGAGCACTTGCTGCGGAGCAGCAGCCGCATCATTCTGGAAGAGTTCTGCGACCGCGTCTCGCTGCTCGGCGACAAGCTCGCGGTGACGCTCGTCCAGTTGCCGCCGCACTTCGACGCTTCGCCCGAAAACGCGCGCGCCCTCGGTGAATTTCTCGCGTCGCTCCCGCGCGAGCTGCGTTTCAGCATCGAGTTTCGCAGCCGCGACTGGATGACTGCGGAGACGATGGAGCTGCTCGCGAAGTACGCGGTCGCGCTCGCGCTGGTCGAAGGCCAGTGGATTCCGCGCGCGCTGATGTTCGAGTACGCAGAGCAGCCGACGGCTGACTTCTCCTACGTGCGCTGGATGGGCGAGCGCGACCTGACGCGCTTCGACGAGGTGCAGCGCGCGCAGGACTCAAACCTGCAACTCTGGGGCGAAGTCCTCTCGTCGCTCTGCGCGCGCGTCTCGAATGTCTACGCTTACTTCAGCAATTTTTACGAGGGCTATGCGCCCGCGAGCGCGAACAAGCTCCGGCGCTTGTTCGGACAGACGACGACCGAGGCCGCAGACCTCGAAGACCAGCCCTCGCTTTTCTAATACGACGTGATGAGTGTGCAAAAGATGGATGAGCTGATAATTCGCCCGGCGACGAATCAGGATCGGGAGCGAGTCGTACGGCTTGTCTCGGACGTGCTGACGGAGCATGGCCTGAAACTCAACCTCGAAGAGACGGACGCAGACCTTGCGAACATCGAAGCGAGCTACATGCACGATGGCGGAGTCTTTGAAGTGCTCGAAGATGCTGACGGGAAGCTGGTCGGGACGGCCGGTCTCTTTCCGCTCGACGCGGAGACGTGCGAGTTGAGAAAGATGTACTTCGTGCCGGGTATTCGCGGGCGTGGGCTCGGGCGGCGGATGCTCGAACGGATGCTCGCGCATGCGCGCGAGGCAGGCTTTCGACGGATGACTTTGGAGACGGCGAGCGTCCTGCAAACGGCCATCCGGCTTTACCAGAGCGTCGGCTTTAAGCCCGTCGCGACGCCGCATCTCTCCGCGCGCTGCGACCAGTCGTATGCCTTAGACCTGCTGGAAGCCGAGTGAGAACTGTCTGACGATGAGCTTGAAAGAGATCACGGCACGGCTGCTGGATTTCGAGAATCATGGTGTGAGCAAACGCGCGTCGGAAGAGCTGCACGCCCTCTTTTCCGGCATCGTGAGGCTGAGCGAGGACTACGCGAGCGTAGACCGCCGGGAGACTTTGCTCGGCGACGGCAAGGCGCTCTCGCCGCACGACGCGGCGCGCTGCATCCTCGATTATGTGCGGACGCGCAGCTTTCTGGCGGGCCTGCGCGGGGCCGTGCGCGAAGCCCTGCGCCGTTTTCCGGGAGAGACGATTCATCTCCTCTACGCCGGTTGCGGCCCCTTCGCGCCGCTCGCGCTGCCCCTGACGACCGAGTTCACAGCCGCAGAGGTGCAGTTCACGCTGCTCGATATACACGCGCGCTCGCTCGAAGTCGTGCGGCAGATCGTCAACACGCTCGGCCTCTCGGACTACGTCAGAGCTTATGTGCAGGCCGACGCGACCGCTTACGTGCAGGCGCGCGAAGATGCGCCGCACGTCATCGTCGCCGAGACGATGCAGAGAGTGCTGGAGAAGGAACCGCACGTCGCAGTGACCGCCAACCTCGCGCCGCAGCTACGCGCGGGCGGCATTCTGATTCCACAAAAGATCACGCTCCGCGCCTGTCTGGCCGATGTCGGCAGCGAGCTGACACTGCTGACGGACGGGCCGCGCCGGACGCGCGTGGAGCTGGGCGAGGTGTTTGAGCTGACGGCCGAAAGCTCCGCACAGATTAAATTCTGGGAGACGCAGAACGGCGCGGGGCGGCGCTCTCCGCCCGTGACGCTCCGTGTGCCCGAACTGGCGCGCGAAGACCTTCAGCTCATGATCCTGACCGAGATCGACGTTTTC
>JAFBAJ010000586.1 GCA_019247865.1 Acidobacteriota bacterium | reverse complement strand
TCGGAGACGCCGAAGCAGGTGCAGATGAGCGCTTCGTCTCCGCTCCATTCCGTCTCAAGGCTCGTGCGATAAGCGGTCAGCGCGGAGCCGAGCCCGTCGCGGCAGAGGACGGCGCAGTGTCTCTTCTCGGCAGGGAACTCTCCCAGTTGCTCCGCGATGACGCTCTCCAGCATGGTCGTCAGGAGCGTGGCCTCTGCGACCGTGATCTCGCTCAAAATTTCCGTCAGGAGCGAGGCCGCCGCGATGAGATAGCCGCAGCCGGCAGCTCTGAAACGCGCCTCCGTGATGCGTTGCGAGGCTGCATCAATCCTGAGCGTCAGACGCAGCGCAGCCCCGCAGACGTGCGAGCCCGCGACGCCGGTCGCCGACGCGTCCGGCACTTCGCCCGCGCCGCTCGCACGCAGAAAATATTCGTTGACCTCTTCCGGATAGACAGACACTGTTGACAACTCAGTTGACGAATAGATTGGTGAAACATATCATAAACGAGTTGTTACAGACTCTCGAATCTCAAATCACAAATATTCTATTACTGAGCTGATTATGAACCAACTATCGGAACAGAGCGTGCTTGACGCGCTGCGGCAGATTCAGGACCCGGACTTGCACAAGGACATTGTGACGCTCGGCTTTATCCGCGACCTCAGGATCGAGGGCGGCGACGTTTCATTTCGCATCGTTCTGACGACGCCCGCCTGCCCGGTCAAAGAGCAGATGGAAGACGCTGCGAAAGAGGTCGTCGGCGCGCTCGCGGGCGTGACCAGCGTGCGCGTGACGATGGACGCGGACGTGCCTAAGGGCCGTGGCCTGGGCGAGAAGATCGCCGTCGAGGGCGTGCGCAATATCGTCGCAGTCTCTTCGGGCAAGGGCGGCGTCGGCAAGTCCACGGTCGCGGTCAACCTGTCGGTCGCGCTCGCGCTGGACGGCGCGCGCGTCGGCCTGATGGACGCGGACGTGTACGGGCCGAACGTGCCTTTGATGCTCGGCGCGGGCGACGCGCGCCCCGAAGTCGAGGGCAACAAGCTCGTCCCCATCGAAGCCTACGGCGTAAAGCTGATGTCGATGGCTTTATTGCAGCCGGGCGACAAGCCGATGATCGTGCGCGGGCCGATCCTGCACGGCCTGGTCAAGCAGTTTTTGACGGATGTGCTGTGGGGCGAGCTGGATTATCTGATCGTGGACATGCCGCCGGGGACGGGCGATGTGCAGTTGAGCCTGGCGCAGCTCGTGCCGGTGCAGGGCGCGGTCCTCGTGACGACGCCGCAGGAGGTCGCAGTGATGGATGTCCGCCGCGCTTTGCGTATGTTTGAGACCGTCGCCGTGCCCGTGCTCGGCGTGGTCGAGAACATGAGCTACTTCATCGCGCCGGATACGGGCACGCGCTACGACATCTTCGGCAAGGGCGGCGGCGAGAAGCTGGCCGAACAGTATGGCGTCCCGTTCCTCGGCGCGGTGCCGTTGGGGATGGAAGTCCGCGAGGGCGGGGACAAGGGCGTGCCCGTCGTCGTCAGCCAGCCGGAGTCGCCGCAGGCCGCGGCCTTTCGCCGCGTGGCCGAAGAGGTGGCGCGGCAGGTCTCCATCGAGGCCATGAAACCTGAGCTGGTGGTTTTGGGCCGAGCTAAGTAATGTGGTAAAACATTTAGTGGTTATACTGCATCTAATAACTGCCGGAAGGTAGATAAATTGCAGACCGGCAATTAAACTTAGGACTATTTTTCAGGAGAAAGAAATAAAAATGTCTGCTACAACGACTGCACCGCCGATGACGATGGAACTGACCGAGACAGCGGCGGCTGAAATCAAGAAGTTTATGGGCGCTGAAGAGGGCCTGCCCGAAACCTCCGGTCTTCGCGTGAGGGTCGTGCCGGGCGGCTGCTCCGGCTTTCAGTACAGCCTGAACATCGAAGAGGAGTCGCGGCAGGGCGACCACATTCTGGACGAGCACGGCGTGCGCCTCTTCATAGACATGTTCAGCGCGCAATACCTGAACGGCGTCAAGATCGATTACGTGACGAACGTCATGGGCTCGGGCTTCACCTTCACGAACCCGAACGCGACGGGCGGCTGCGGCTGCGGCTCTTCGTTCACGGCTTAATCACCGGCTTTAAAATAAAGAGAAGCAGAAGACGGCATGAGCTAAGCTCTCATGCCATCTTCTGCTTTTTTCTGTTTCTCTCGTCCGGCTCTTACTTCTTGCCTGCGGCGGTCGCGTTGGTCTGCGTGCGTGTGTCGCGCTCGCGGATGCGTGCGGCCTTGCCGCGCAGGCCGCGCAGGTAGTAGAGCTTGGCGCGACGGACTCTTCCGCGCTTGATGACATCGATGTGGTCGACGATGGTCGCGTGCAGCGGGAAGATACGCTCCACGCCGACGCCGAAGCTGGTCTTCCGGACCGTGATCGTCTCGCGCACGCCGCCGTGCTTGCGCGCGATGACGATGCCCTCGAAGACCTGCAGGCGCTCTTTGGTCTCGGATTCCTTGATCCGAACGTGGACGCGCACGGTATCGCCCGGCTGAAAGGCCGGGATGGATTCGCGCAACTGCGATTTATCAACTGCATCTAAGCGATTCATTTTAATTTACTCCGTTAATCTAAAAATTCATTTCAGCAGGTCGGGCCGATTGCTTTGGGTCTTCTCCAGCGCTCTCTCCCGTCGCCATTTTTCAATCTCGCCGTGATGGCCGCTCAAGAGAACTTCCGGCACTCGCATTCCGCGAAACTCCGGCGGCCGTGTGTAGTGCGGGTAATCGAGCGTTCCATCAGAGAACGATTCGTTGACCGCAGAGGTCTCGCTGCCGAGCGCGCCCGGCACGAGCCGCACGACCGCATCAATCAGCACGATGGCCGCCGGCTCGCCCCCCGACAGCACGTAATCCCCGATGGAGATCTCGTCCGTCACTAAATGCTCGGCCACACGCTCGTCCACGCCCTCGTAACGACCGCAGATGAGCACGACCTGCCCGGCCTCGCTCGCCAGCTCCTGCGCGACCCTGTGCGTCAGGACTCTGCCCTGCGGGGAGAGCAGCACGACCCGCGTCGTCTCCAGAAAGGAGCTGCGCCCGCCGCTCGTGCCCGTCAAATTTTCAACTGCCGCAAAGATCGGCTCGGGCTTTAAGACCATCCCGTCGCCGCCGCCGAACGGCCTGTCATCGACCTGCCGGTGCTTGTCCAGCGTCCAGGCGCGCAGGTCATGCGCCGCGATCTCGACCAGCCCGGCCTCGCGCGCGCGCCGGATGATGCCGTACTCAAAGGCCGCGCGAAAGAAGTCCGGGAAGATGGTGATGATGTCAAATTTCAACATGGTCCTGGGTCTTTGGCCTTTGGTCTTTGCAAAGACCTAAGACCTAAGTCCAAAGACCTGTCTAAAAATCCAGCAAGCCTTCCGGCGCGTCGATCCGAATCAGCCGGGCCTCGATGTCGATCCCGACGCAAATCTCTTCCACGAGCGGGATCAGATGTTCGCGCCCCTCTGCGCCGAGGACGACCAGCAGGTCGCTGGCTCCGGTGTGCATGACCGCGCGCACCACGCCGACGCTCTCGCCGTCCGGCTTTTCAACCCGGCAGCCCTCCAGCTCCCAGTCGTAATACTCATCTTCCTCAAGCTCGACCCGCTCCGATTCCGGCACGGTCAGCTCGTCTCCGACCAGCGCGGTCGCGGCCTCGATGCTGTCATAGCCCGCGAACTTGAGCACGATGCGCTCGCCCTGCAGCCAGTGATCTTCGAGCTCAAGCGATTGCCGGCTGCCATCCGGCCGGACGGCGATGAGCCTTTCGAGCCCCTCGAAGCGTTCGGGAAAATCTGTCAACAGCTCGGCGACGACCTCGCCCTTCAAGCCTCTGACTTTGACCACCAGCGCCACCGCTACCAGCTCTTCATCAGCGTCCGCGCTCATTCGATGATTTCGAGGATGAAGCGGCGATTGGCCTTCATGCTCGCGGCGTGTAGCAGTGAGCGCAGGGCGCGCACCGTGCGCCCCTGCCGTCCGATGAGCTTGCCCATGTCGGATTCGGCCACGCGCACTTCGATCTTGACGCTCGTGCCGCCCTCGACCGCGCGCACGTCGACCGCCTCAACGTCGTCCACTAAGGACTTCACGATCATCTCGACGGTCTCTTTCATAGGACTATTCCGCTGCTGCTTCCGGCGCGCTCGCCTGAGCTTTCGCGCTGTTCTTGATGAGACGGCGAACGGTCTCGGTCGGCTGTGCGCCCTTGCCGAGCCAGTACTGCGCGCGCTCCAGGTTCAGGTTGACGGCCGCAGGCTCGCGCGTAGGGTCATAGGTCCCGATGTTTTCGAGATACGCGCCGTCGCGCTTCGAGAGCTTCTCCTTGACCACGATCCTGTAAGAGGGGCGCTTCTTCGCCCCCATACGCATTAATCTGATAGCTAACAATTCTTAATCCTCCAAGTAATAAAACGGTCTTTGGACTTTGTGCTTTGGTCTTTGCATGTCTGACTCAGCTTGAGCTTTAGGAATCAAAGGCCAAAGACCCAAGACCTAAGTCCGTCTTTTCTTTCGTTTCTTCTTCTTCAGTTTCTTGCGCGACGGCGCGGCGGGGAGCGCCGGCAGTCCGCCTGATTCATCATCGCCGTTGCCGCCCAGCATGCCGGACATGTCCGGCATTCCCATCATCCCGGCCATGCGCCGCATCATCTTGCCCTTGAGGCCGCCGCCGGACGCGCCGCCGAAAAGGCCCGAGCCGGAGAGCTGCCGCATCATCTGCCGCATCTCCGTGTACTGCTTGATGAGGGCGTTGACCTCTGCGACAGACGTGCCGGAACCGCGCGCGATCCTGCGCCTGCGGTTCGCGTTCAGAATCTTGTGATCGCCGCGCTCCTCGCCCGTCATCGAATCGATGATGGCCTCGGTGCGCTTGAGCTCCTGCTCCATCTGCGCCGACTGCTCTTCGTTCAATTCCGGCATCCCGATGCCGCCGAGAAGCTGGTCGGGCAGGAGCTTCATGATCTTCGAGAACGAGCCGAGCTTCTTGACCTGCCGGAGCTGCTTGCGAAAGTCGTCGAGCGTGAAGGCGTTCTGCTGAAGCCGCTTCATCTGCTCTTCGGCTTCCGACTGGTCAACCTTCGACTGCACCTCTTCGATCAGCGAGAGCACGTCGCCCATGCCGAGGATTCTTTGCGCGATGCGGTCCGGGTAGAAGGGCTCTAAGGCATCATACTTTTCGCCGACGCCGACGAACTTGACCGGCTGGCCCGTGACCTGCTTGATCGAGAGCGCCGCGCCGCCGCGCGCATCTCCATCCATCTTGGTCAGGATGACGCCCGTGATGCCGACGCGGCGATGAAACTCTTCCGCCGAGCGCACAGCGTCCTGTCCGGTCATCGCGTCCGCCACGAAGAGCACTTCGACGGGACGCGTCTCGGCCTTGATGCGCTCCAGTTCCTCCATCAACTCGTCGTCGATGTGCAGGCGACCCGCAGTGTCTATCATCAGCGTGTCGTAGCCTGTCTGCTGCGCATGCTTGTAGGCCTCGCGGACGAGCGTCAAAGGGTCGTTCGTCTCCGGCATTTCAAAGATCGATTGCCCGGTCGCTTTGGCGATCACTTTCAGCTGCTCGCGCGCGGCCGGGCGGTAAACGTCCACCGAGAGCAGGAGCGGCTTGCGCTCCTGGTTCTGGTTGAGCCAGCGCGCGATCTTTCCCGTCGAAGTGGTCTTGCCGGAGCCCTGCAGACCGACGACCATCACGACGTTCGGAATCGTCTTCGTGAAGACGAGCCGCGAAGACTGCCCGCCTAAAAGCTCCACCAGCTCGTCAAAGACGATCTTGACGACCTGCTCCGAAGGCTTCAGCTCCTGCCAGACCTGCTGGCCTTCCGCCTTCTCCTTGACCGACGCGATGAAGTCCTTCGCAACCTTGTAATTGACGTCCGCTTCCAGCAGCGCGAGCCGTATCTCGCGCAAAGCCGCGTCCACGTGCGCCGGCGTCAGCACGCCTTCGCCACGCAGGTTCTTGAGCGTGCGTTTTAACTTATCGGATAAAGACTCGAACATACTGCCCTTGTCGCTATAGACACAAATCCGCGCCGGAGACGGAAACGAGAATGATAAAGGCGGCTCGCAAGAGTGTCAAGGCGCATACAGATTTGAAATTTTAAATCTTCGGCCCCTAATTTCCCTCCAAGCCCCGTTCCAAAAGTCACAGCAACCGATAAAGTCAATAAATGGGCGTAACTGCAAGTAATTAGCAAGAAATATTTCATTGATTTGGCCTTAACACGGGCTTAATCTCCCGCGCTGTAAAGTGCAGCGCCTCCTCGTCAAGCCTCTCAAAGCTTTTCATTTTGGCCTACAGGCGCTGATGCCCAGACACATTACCGGCATCGCTTGGACGGCGCGTTTCGACGCCGGAGAGGCGCGTGCTCTCGAAGCAGACCGGGCCTGCGGCCGTTTGCGTGCCGCGCGTCCCGTGTTCAGGAAGAGCTGTGTCATGTGCAACAGACGGAGAGGATGAGAGAGGCGAAAAATGGAACTTGGCTCCTGCCATTGGCATGAAGGCACACAGCGTGAGGGGCGCGACCCGGCGTCGGCGGCCGCCGGTCGTCTGACCAGACCGGCGACCGAGATCAAGGTCGAATCCCTCTTACGCAGCGCTGCGGCAGAGAAGCTGAGCGCGCGCTTCCATGATGCGCTGCGACTGCTGATCGAGGCCATGCCGCTCTGCGACGCGAGCAGCGACCACGCTCTGCGCGGAAGATTCCACAGCGAGTACGCACAGGTCCTGGGAAGGCTCGGGACGGCCGAAGGGCGGCGTGATTACATGGAGCGCGCGCTGCGCGAGTATGCCTCCGCCAGTCACCATTTCGAGCAGGCCGGGCGGGCGCGATGTCAGGCTTACGTGGAGAACGACCTGGGCTTCTTCTGCGGCACGATGCGCAGGTTCGCGGAGGCGCACGAACGCCTGGATCGCGCGCAGGCGCTCTTCACCAGCCTCAAAGATCGCACGCATCTGGCGCAGGTGGATGACACGCGCGGGCGTGTGCTGCTGGCTGAAGGACAGCCCGTGCAGGCGGAGAAGTTCGCGCGGGCTGCGGCACAGGCTCTGTCGGAAGGCGCGAACCAGTTCCTGCTGGCAGAGGCTTTGACGACGCACGGCGTGGCGCTCGCGCGTCTGGGAGAGCAGGCGCAGGCTCTGCGCACCCTGCAGGACGCGCTCGCGGCTGCAGAGCAGGCCGGGAGCGCGGAGAGCGCAGGGCTGGCCGCCCTGACCATCGTCGAAGAGCTGGGCGAACGGCTGACTGTGGACGAGCTGGGCGCGACGTATGAGCGCGCTTTAGACCACCTGGCCTCTGCGCGCGACCCCGCGACGAAAGACCGCCTGCTCGCCTCTGCGCGGCGCGTGCTCTTTCTCGCAGCAGTGCTCCCGACCTCTCAGAGCTGGGAGAACTTTTCGCTCAAAGAGGCTCTGCGCCGGTACGAGGCGCGGATCATCGAACGCGCGCTGAGGGACGCAGACCGGAGCGTGACGCGCGCCGCACGCATGCTCGGATTCCGCAACCACACGAGCCTCATCAAGAAGCTGAAGCGCTGGCACGAAGGGCTCCTGCACGAGCGCGCCCCGGCCAGAGAGCGCAGGCAGAGCCTGATGTTCATCGCCGACTCGGAGGGCGCGCAGGCGAGCGCCGTCACGATCCTGCATGTCGAGGATAACCGTCTGGTCGCGTCCGCTGTCAAAGAGACTCTGGAGCTGGAGGGGTGGCAGGTCGAGAGCCTCTCGGACGGCGCGCTCGCGCTCGAAGAGCTGCGCGGCGAGAAGCCTTATGACGTGCTGGTCTTCGATCAGGAGCTGCCGGGCCTGAGCGGGCTGGAGCTGGTCGCAGAGTCTAGACGCCTGGAGCACCGGCAGCAGACGCCGATCATCATGCTCTCGGCGGGCAACGTCGAGCGCGAGGCGCGGCGCGAGGGCGTGAACGCCTTCCTGCGCAAGCCGGAGGAGATCGCGCTCCTGACGGAAACGGTCGCGCGCCTGCTCGCGCGCAAGCCGAAAGGGAAGTAGCTCTTTAAGAGTAGAGACACTTAGTACGTCGTCTGTCGGTGGGATGAACCGGAGGCCGCTCTGGCTGGCGTTTTGACGCGAGCGATCCGGACACCCCACAGCAGCGGGATGTGCGCGGAGGGGTGGCCGCGCCCGCATCCCGTCGTCACGTTCCCGGCTCCCACCGGGAACGTGTTTGCGGCGAGGCCGTTGCGCGGCCTCGCCTCGCTCTGAAAGGCTGGGCACACACACAAGCCCCGCCAGCGGTCAGCGCGTCTGTCAGCGAGGGGCGGATGCGCTGGAGGCCGCTGCGATTCCGAGGTTAGTCGCGGCGGCCTCACCTGAGAGATAAAAGACCCGAATTCAAAGCAGGTTCACGCAAAGGCGCAAAGACGCAAAGGAAGAACTCAATCGCTTCTTTGCGTCACCAGCGCCTTTGCGCGAGATTCTTTTGTTTGATTTTTCAAACTGACCCA
>JAFBAJ010000530.1 GCA_019247865.1 Acidobacteriota bacterium | reverse complement strand
TGAACACCTCTTCGTCGGCTCTCGGCATCAGCGACAACAACATCATCGTCGGAACGGGCGTCTACAACGGGCAGACGCACGCCTACGCGATGGTTCCGGCGCGACCGCCCTTTGACTTCGACGGCGACGGCAGGACGGAAGTTTCCGTCTTTCGTCCTTCCAACAATAGTTGGTATATCTCAAATAGCTTCGACAACTCTTTCCGCGCCGTAACCTTCGGCACGACCGGCGACAAACTTGTACCGGCAGACTACGACGGCGACGGCAAGATGGACGTGGCCGTGTTTCGTCCCTCGAACAACTACTGGTACATCCTCCAAAGCTCTAACGGCGCAGTCCGCTCACAGCAGTTCGGCGCTGCCGGAGCCATTCCCGCGCCCGGCTATTATGACAGCGATGACAAAGCAGACCTCTCCTACTTCAGCCCCTCTGCCGGAACCTTCTTTCAGTTCTACAGCTCCGACGGCTCATTCCATTTTCAGCCGTGGGGACAGTCCGGCGACGTGCCGGTCGTGGGCGACTACGACGGCGACCGCAAAGCCGACATCTGCGTCTACCGTGCGACCAGCAGCTCTTTCTACTACCTGCGCAGTTCCGATGGCGCGGGGCGCGGCTTCCAATGGGGCGCGAGCGGAGACAAACCCATCGCAGGCGATTTCGATGGCGACAGCAAGACTGACATCGCCGTCTATCGTCCTTCGACCGGCGCGTGGTACGCCATCAGGAGCAGCGACAACAGCTTCACAGGTATCGGTTGGGGCACGGCGGGCGACATCCCTGCTGCCGGAGATTATGACGGAGACCTCAAGCTCGACGTGGCCGTCTTCAGACCATCGAGCGGCGTCTTCTATATCCTGCAAAGCACGAACAACTCGCTCAGAGCCGACCAGTTCGGAACCAACGGAGATGTGCCCGTGCCTTCGGCTTTTGTTCCATGAGAAGCGTGTTCGGATAAATTGTTATGAAAGCAACCAAACACTTCAAACTCTGCTGTGCTCTCTGTCTGAGCCTCATCTGCTTCTACAGCTTTGCCGTCGGCCGGACGCGGGCCGGCAAGCGGAACCCGAGGCTCATCGTCTCGTTCTACAGCATCTGCTGCGGCATTGATCTGCCGGCGAAGGAGAAGCTGGATGGATTCATCAGCCAGTATGAAAAGAGAAACCGCAAGCGGATCGCCAAATCCACAGTCCACTGGGGCAAAGAGGGCGAGGTCGATTATTGCCTGCCGCTGTCAAATCTTTCGGGGAAAGAGCAGCGTAGATTCATCTCCCAGGTCAGGTCGCTGCTCAGGGGCTCAAAGCAGGTGAATATCAAGGAGAACGAAGCCTGCCAGAGCGAGCAGCCCGCAACCCGCTAATAATTTCACGCAAAGGCGCTGGTGACGCAAAGAAAAGCTTAACTGCTTTCTTTGCGTCTTTGCGCCTTTGCGTGAAATTGGCTGATACGTTCCCCTGCCGGTTTACGCGTTAACTCATGGAAGAGGAGGTTTCATGATGTACGACGCGATCATTGTCGGCGCACGTGTCGCAGGCTCTCCGCTGGCGATGCTGCTGGCGCGCAAAGGCTACCGTGTGTTACTGCTCGATCAGGCGACTTTCCCGAGCGACACCATCTCAACGCATCACATACACCAGCCCGGCGTGGCGCGGCTCAGGCGTTGGGGTCTGCTCGAAAAGGTGCGCGCCTCGAACTGTCCTCCGACGACCGAGATGAGGTTCGATGTCGGCCCCTTCGCGCTCGTGGGCACGCCGCCTCCGTTTGAGGGTCAGGCCGAAGCCTACGCCCCGCGTCGCCGTGTGCTCGACGCGATCTTAGTCGACGCGGCAGTGGAAGCCGGGGCAGAGCTGCGCGCTGGCTTTGCTGTGACGGAGCTTACGCACAGCGGGGGCGCTGTGACTGGCGTCCGTGGTCGAGACCGGAACGGTTCGAACGTAACGGAGCGGGCGCGTATCGTCGTCGGCGCAGACGGCGCGCGCTCCGCTGTGGCCGACAGCGTGCAGGCTCCAAGCTATCTGGACAGAGGAATGCTGACCTGCAACTACTACTCTTATTGGAGCGGCGTGCGGCTCGACGGGGTCGAACTCTACGCGCGCGAGGGCCATCTGATAGTGGCCGACAAAACCAATGACGGGTTGGTCATGGTCACCGTCGTCTGGCCGAAAGCGGAGTTCGGCCGTGTGCGATCAAACATAGAGTTCGAGTTCATGCGCGTTCTGGACGAGCACGCGCCAGCGCTGGCCGAGCGCCTGCGCGCAGGTCGCCGTGAAGAGCGGTTCGCAGGCTCCGGCTTTCTGCCCAACCTCTTCCGCAAGCCATACGGCGCGGGCTGGGCGCTCGTCGGCGACGCGGGCTATGTCAAAGACCCTGTCACGGCGCAGGGCATCACCAACAGTTTCAGTCACGCAGAGATGTTGGCCGAAGCTCTCGACGAAGGCTTCTCCGGCAGGCGGGAGATGACCGAGGCGCTGGCGTCTTATGAGCTGAAGCGCAATGAAGAGGTGCTCTCGATGTTCGAGCATACCTGTCAACTGGCGAGCCTCGCGCCGCCGCCGCCCGAGATGGGACGGCTCTTCGAGGCCCTGCGGGACGACGAAGCAGAGATCGGCCGCTTCCTCGGCACAGTGACCGGCGTGGTTCCGGTACAGCAATTTTTCTCGCCCGAAAACATCGGCCGCATCATCAACGCGGCGGCCCTCATGCCCGCCGCATAAAAAGCGGCGCGTCGGGGGCTCCGGGTCAGGGCACGTAAGCCGACGGGACGGGCACGTCGCCGCTCTGTCCGAACTGTTCCGCCTTCAGCGAATTATCCATCGTTTGCAGGATATAGAACGTGCCCGTCGAAGGTCTGAAGACGGCCACGTCCCACTTGCCGTCGCCGTCATAATCTCCTGCGACGGGGATGTCTCCGCCTGTTCCCCACGCGACTCCTCTGAAGCCGTTGTCCGTGCTTTGCAGGTAATACCAACTGCCTGTGCTGGG
>JAFBAJ010000513.1 GCA_019247865.1 Acidobacteriota bacterium | reverse complement strand
GTGCGAGGCGCTGATGACGACGCCCGCGTCCGCCGGCAGCGTGCGCGCCAGATAGGCCACGCCCGGCGTCGTAATCACGCCCGCAGAGTCGCAGGCCGCGCCCGCTTCCGTCGCGCCTTCAATCAGAGCGCGTTCCAGCCACGCGCCCGACTCGCGCGTATCGCGCCCCGTCACAATGCGCGGCGCGCGCCCCTCCAGGCGAGCGGCCAGCTCCAGCGCGAGGGACCGCCCGATGACCCGCACCGTCGCCGCATCCAGAGGAAACCGCCCGGCCTCGCCGCGTATCCCGTCCGTTCCGAAAAGTCTTTTCATTTGATAATCGTAAAGCCAGTGGGTTTGGTGTTGCGTAGTTCGACGCGGCCCTGCATGTCCGGCGGCAGCAGGAGGCGCGTGGTGATCGAGCCGTCTTCGGCGACATCGAGGATGAGCTGCAGGTCTTCCGGGCGCAGGCGGTCGAGCAGCGTGCGCTCGCCGTAGACGGTGACGGTCGCGCTCTGCGGTCGCGCCTCCGCGCCGCTGTTCTCGCGCACGGCGACGCCGGACAGGCTCTTCTCGACGCGCTGCTCGCCGATCTCCAGAAAGATGCTCACGACCGG
Organism: Acidobacteriota bacterium; assembly: GCA_019247865.1. Taxonomy (GTDB): domain Bacteria; phylum Acidobacteriota; class Blastocatellia; order Pyrinomonadales; family Pyrinomonadaceae; genus JACMLC01. Next base: position 1,434 of record JAFBAJ010000513.1, on the reverse strand, counting down.
TTCGCTGATCGTGACTTTGTCATCATTGAGGGTGACGGAGGCCTGCGCGAGATTCGTGTTGGTCTTGAGCTCGTTGAGCGAGATCTTCTCCGTCTGCACCTTGCCGACCTTGTCCACGTGGCTCGCGGGGCCGCGCAGCCTGACCTGCGAGGGCGAAGCCGTCGCGCTGCGCAGCTCATAACCTTCCGGCAGTTTGCCGTCGAGCTGGACTTCGACGGGAACTTCGCGCACGACGCGCGTCTCCAAACGCAGGGCGACGCGGTTCGGGTCGATCTCATTGATGTGAACGCCTTCGGGCAAGTCCATCGTCACGGTCCCGCGCGTGAGCTGAACCGTGTGCGTGCCCTGCGGATAGCCGCTCACGTCCACGAAGGCGATCAGGTTGCGCGAGTTGAGCCGGTCGAGCGACTCTTTGCTGCCCGTCAGAATGGCGTCGACTTTGTCGGGCGGGTCGTTGCTGATCTCCAGCTCTCCGGGCAGACGGAAATTAAGCTGGACGCCGCTCAGGCGAATGGTCGCGGGCGTGCGCTGTCCAGTGACGCCGAACCAGAGGCCGAGCGTGATCGCCAGCGCGAGCAGCTTTAAGCTCCAGTCCTCCAGAAAGATCGCGCGCAGCCATCCTTCTGCGCCGCGCTGCACGCGCGCGATTCTTCCCGGCTCATTCTCTTCACGATAAGGCATCAATAGACGGCGCTTGAGTGCTGCTTTTAAGTCGAGACCGCTTCTTCCGTCTCGGTTTCGGTTTGGGACTTCTCTTTGCCGCGCCGGTTGGCTCCGGCCGGAGCTTCGAGCGCGTGGAAGATGGCTGCGCGGAGTTTGGTCGCGTCGAGCGCGCGCCGGATCTGCCCGGCCTGCACGAAGGAGATGAGGCCGGTCTCTTCGGAGACGACGACGGCGACGGCGTCCGAATCCTCCGTGATGCCGATGGCCGCGCGGTGGCGCGTGCCCAGGTCTTTCGAGAGGCGCGGGTTCAAAGTGAGCGGCAGAAAACAGGCCGCGGCGGCGATGCGGTGGCGACGCACGATGACCGCGCCGTCATGCAGGGGCGTCGCCGGATTGAAGATCGTGACCAGCAGATCGTAGCTCAGCTCCGCTTCGAGCTTGACTCCTCCGTCAATGAAGTTCTTGAGGCCGACGCCGCGCTCGATCACGATCAGCGCGCCCGTCTTGGTCGAAGCGAGCGTGGTCGCCGCCAGCACGATCTCATCATACGCGCCCTCGCCGAACTGTCCCTGATGACGACGCATGAGCGGGAGGCGGAAGCGATTGCCGAAAGAGATGAGCGCCTGTCTGATCTCCGATTGAAAGAGCACGATGATGGCGACGCCGATGTAGAGCAGTGCGCCGCGCAGGACGAAGGCGAGCGTCGCCAGCTCCTGATTGACCGCCAGCCAGTAGAGCAGACCGAAGGCCGCGATGCCCGCCGCCATCGGC
>JAFBAJ010000756.1 GCA_019247865.1 Acidobacteriota bacterium | reverse complement strand
CAGCTCGCCAACCTGCTCAACCGCCACGGCCTGCAAAGAGTGAAGGTCAATCTGATTCCCCACAATCCAGCGGACGGCCTCCCCTATCAACCGTCTGCGCCCGAACGCGTCGCAAGCTTTCAGGCGATTCTCGAATCCAAAGGTCTCAAAGCCTTCGTCCGCCGCCCCCGCGGCCGAGACATCTACGCCGCCTGCGGCCAGCTCGCAGCCCGCCGCAACGTCAATGTCGAACAGCAGACGCTTCATCAACCGGCTTAATGAATGAAGCCCAAGCGATTTTTAATTTCCCCTGTGTGCTTGTACAATCACCCAAAACTTCGAGTCCGAATTTTTTGAAATGAAAAGTATGAAGATCATTCGCCTGGCTCTCCTGTTCGCACTCGCGCTCGGCGCGTTGGTGGTCCCCGTCGATCTCAAAGCGAAGACGGCTGCGCTTTCGAGCGTCGCGCCGGCGCGGCAGCCGGACATCAGCATCAACGGTTACTACGCGCAGGACAAGGCGCGGCCCGGAAGCACGATTCAGGCGGCGGTGGTCATAGATATTCCTAAGGGCTATCACATCAACGCCAACAAGACCCTGAGCAAGTTTCTTATCCCGACGACGCTGAAAATGGATGACGTGGGCGACGGCGTGCGCGTGAACCCGGTCAGCTACCCGCGCGCCATCGTGCGCAAGTTCAGTTTTTCGGAAGATCAGCTGGCCGTCTACGAAGGCCGCGCCGTGATGCGCTTTAGTCTCACGATCCCGGCCACCTTTCCGCACAGCAAGATGCTGCTCAAGGTGCGCGTCAAGTACCAGAGCTGCAGCGACGAGGTCTGCTTCGCTCCGACCACGCGCGAACTGACGATGTGGCTCGGCATGGCCGGAACCAACGAGACGCCCAAGCGCACGAACGGAAATATCTTCGGCGGCAAAAAAGGCTAAGCGCGGGTCTTTGATTTCTTCTCTCAGAAGCTGTTTGAAAAAGCCGCAGAGCAGTGAAATGTTTGCTGTCGAAAAGCCGCAGAGCGGCAGAATGTTTATAGCCGCAGAGCGCCGAAATATTTATAGCCGCAGAGCGGCGGAATATTTGCTGTTAAAAGCCGCAGAGCGGTCGAATGTTTATAGCCTCAGGGCGGCGTCATGAAGAGCCACGGAGCGGTCATGATTAATAGCTGCGGAGCGGTCATGATTATAGCCGCGGAGCGGCGACATGTTTATAGCCGCGGAGCGGCGATATGTTTATAGCCCGCAGCCGCAGAGCGGCATCATTAAAAGCCGCGGAGCGGCGGCATGTTTATAGCCCGCAGCCGCCACCCGATTTGAAGCTCCGATAGGAGCGACATATTCCGCTCCTGACGGAGCTCATCTGTGGGAGACTGGAGGGGCTATAAACATCCAGCTCCTACGGAGCTTCAGAAATATCTCGCTCCTACGGAGCTTCAGAAACATCTCGCTCCTACGGAGCTTCAGAAACATCTCGCTCCTGCGGAGCTGCTAAAACAGCTCGCTCCTCAAGGAGCTGCGACCGGCTCTAAACATCCGGCTCCTAAAGGAACTGCGAGCAGCGGCTTTTCAAACAGCTTCTAAGACCCAAGACCAATTACTGCCATCAATCTGCCTGTGCGGCCGTGCAGGGCTTTTTCGCGGCGGTAGGAGAAGAAGATGTCCGTGCGGCACATGGTGCAGAGCGGGGCCGTGTGGATCTGTTCATTTGAAACTCCGGCGGCGAGGAGCTGTTCGCGGTTCGCTCTGTGCAGATCCACCAGCGCATGTCCGGCACGCGTCGGCGTGAAGAGATGTGCGGCGTGCGGAAACTTCTCTGCAAAGGCTTCGATCACTTCGTCGCCGACCTCGTAACAGCAGGCTCCGGCCGCCGGGCCGATGGCGGCGCAGAGGTCTTCGGGGCGCGTGCCGTACTCTGCGCGCATTCTTTCGACGGCGCGCGGCAGGATGGAGGCCACTGTGCCGCGCCATCCGGCGTGAACGGCGGCACACGCGCCAGTGCGCCGGTCGCCCAGAATGATCGGCACGCAGTCCGCCGTTTTGACTCCGACGAGCAGGCGCGGCACGTTCGTCACGAGCGCGTCGCAGTGCATCGTATCGTGGCGCGCGTCTTCCAGGTCGCGCACGGTACGCACGTCCGCGCTGTGGACTTGCCAGCAGGAGGTGAGCGTCCACTCGCCCGCGAAGAGCCGCAGGAAGCGGCGGCGGTTCTCGTAAATGTTTTCGGCTTCGTCTTCGTTAAAGCCCGCGAGGTTGAGCGCGTCCTGCTGAAAAGGGCTCACGCCTCCGAGCCGCGTCGAAAAAGCGTTGGCGAATCCGGCTTGTTCCAGCGGCGTGCAGACGAGCGCGCGCACGCCATCGCTTTCGCGCCAAGTGAATCCGGCGCGAAGAAGTTCGGTTACTTCATCTGTGATCATTTCCATCGGCATAGACATTATCGAAGTTCGGCGCGTCAGTGAAGTGCTCAGGCGCACGCCGCGTTTTACCGAGCGCGTGTTCACAGCGCGCGAGCGTGCCTACTGCGACTCGCGCGGAGTGGTCGCCGCGCAGCATTATGCCGCACGCTTCGCCGCCAAAGAAGCGACGCTCAAGGCCCTGCAAACCGGCTGGCGCAACGGCATCGCGTGGCAGGACATAGAGGTCTCCGCGCTCGAATCCGGCGCGCCCATCCTCCTCTTCCACGGCCGCGTCCGCGAGATCTACGAACAATCGCGCGCGACGGCCGCGCATCTCTCCATCTCACACACCACCGAACACGCCATCGCGCAGGTCATCCTCGAACGCGCAGAATAAGCACTTTACAGATTAAGCATTGACATTTAGTTCGATATGTTCTACATTCTAGAACATCGAAATCTGAGGGGACTGGTATTTATTTTAGAGAGGCAGCTTATGAAGGAATCAAAAGAATATTTAGGACACTTTGAAGAGATCGTCCTGCTCGCAGTCTTGCAGCTCGGAGCAGAGGCTTACGGCGCGAAGATTCGCCAGAAGGTATCGGAAGCGACAGAGCGCGACGTCTCTATCGGCGCGATCTATGCCACGCTTGATCGCCTTGAGCGCAAAGGCTACATGGGGTCATGGCAGGGAGAAGCGACGAGAGAGAGAGGCGGTCGCGCCAAACGCTATTTCAAGGTCAAGGGAGCAGGCATGCAGGCGCTCAATGATACGAACGCAAGACGCAGCAAGCTGACGGCCGGGTTAGATTTGGGATTTGGTGCGGCGTGAGGTGATCTATGAGCCAATCAAAAAAATGGAAGATGCAATCCAGAAAGGATGGCCGGATAGTTATTACTCCGGAATTGCCAGATGCTGAAGCTAATAAGCGGCAACTATCTTTGGAGGATTTTGAAGAATGGTGGATGAAGAAAGTATCTGATATGGCACTTTCGAGGGAAGAAATAGAAGACAAAAACGTGGCAACAAATCAATCTACCGAGCTTGTAATTTCTGCTCCGCCAAAACGTGCAGAGCAAGCGTTGCTTTTGATGCTTAGTAAGGAAGAGCGAGAGCACCTGATCGGTGACCTGGCCGAAGAGTATAGCGAGATTGAATCTATACACGGTGAGAGATTTGCGAATCTCTGGTACTCGAAACAGGCAGTCGCCTCAGCTTGGCCGCTGATCTGGAAAGCTTTGCGATGGGGCGTTTGGGCTTCAATAGGCGCTTGGATTAGACGGATTATTTGATTAGGAGTTGAGATGGGGAAATTGGAATTTTTGAAAGACTGTCTTAGCGTAACCAGACTCTTGTTAGTGAGCCTCGGGCCTATCCTCTTTCTAGTAATTTCTTTACTCTCAGTTTTCTGGGTGAAAATGCTTTCACTATTAAATGATCCTCATTCAAGGATATCAGAACGCTTTATTGCATATCTACTCAAGCTATTTTTTCCTTCTGATGAAGAGCAGGAAAACGTCATTGGAGATATAGCTGAAGAGTTTGAGCAGTTTACCTCGAGAGCGAGAGCTTATCTCTGGTTATCTAAACAGATCATAAAATCGCTATTACCGCTTCTCCATAAAAATATACGGGCGCGTCTTTATATTTTCATCGGCCTTAAATTTTAAGCTACAGCGCGATAATCAGAATAGCGAAGACGAGGCCGAAGATGATGCCCGAAGCATACATCAGGTATTTGAAGCCGCGCCGCCGCCGCTCGATGATCTCGACCATCGCGTCGTGCAGCGAGACGCGCACTTGCTCTTTCTCTTCGGCGGCGACGGCGTGTGCGCGGCGCGCGACGGCCACGCGATAGGTCTCGCCGCCGCAGTAACCGCAGAGGGCCGCGAGGTCGCCTTCGCCGTAAGAGATGCTTCCGCCGCAGAGCTGGCAGTTGGCGAGTTCGGCTGCGCCGACTTTGCGGCCGATGTTCGGAATGACGGGCAGGAGTTGGCGCGTGCCTGAGAGATAGAAGGCGTAAGCCCAGAAGGCTATGACGAGACTGATGCCGCCCAGGGCGGCGAACATCGCCAGGAAAGCCGCGAAGGTGCTCACGGCAAAGAGGCTGTCGCCGATGTTGCTGAAGCAGCCGATCAAAGTCGCTGCCAG
>JAFBAJ010000394.1 GCA_019247865.1 Acidobacteriota bacterium | reverse complement strand
AGCTCTTCGTCCAGCTCGTAATGGAGCGGGTGAGCGATGGTCAGTTGATGCCCCATCTGCGCGGCGGCGAGGGCGAAGCTGTTGGGCACGGCCATCGGGAGGGGCTTGGGATGCCAGGCCCAGGTCAGGAGGACGCGTTTCGGTTTGGGGCCGAGCTTTTCGCGTATGGTCATCATGTCGGCCAGAGCCTGACACGGATGATGCATCGCCGATTCGAGATTGATGACGGGCACCTCCGCATAACGCGCGAAGGCATTGAGGACGGGGTCTTGTCGCTCCTCTTCCCAGTTCTTCATCGCCGCGAAGGTACGCACGCAGATGGCCGTGCAGTACCGGCCGAGGACGCGTACGAACTCCGCGACGTGCTCTGTCTTGTCGCCATCCATCACCGCGCCCGGCGTATGTTCCAGCGTCCAGCTCGTGCCGCCCGGCTCCAAAGTCACGGCGTGGCCGCCCAATTCGTAGATGCCGACCTGCATCGAAGCGCGCGTCCGCAAAGAGGGATTGAAGAAGACGAGCGCGACCGATTGCCCCGCGAGCGGCTGCGTGCGATCTTCCCGGCGTTTGAAGCGCAGGGCGGCTTCGATCAACGCGACCAGCTCCTCGCGCGTGCGTCCGGCTGTAGTTAGAAAGTGACCCGCCATCGAATTTTTCATCATGCTAAAAGTCAGGCCGTAGTGTAGCGCAATCATTTTACCAGCGCACGCGCCTTGAAATGTAAGTAGTGTCCTAAATTGTTTTTCTCTGCGCTTGCTCTGCGACTTCTCTGCGTCTCTGCGTTGAACTAATGCTGCACCATACTCAACGCAGAGACGCAGAGTTCACGCAGAGCAAGCGCAGAGAGTTGAATTTAGGTCACCACCGAAATGGATCTTTACCGAATATGATACGCTGCCGGACTGCAATTCATCGCATAATTCCCTCATAGTAGATAATGAGGTTCCTCCTTCTTAACAAATGAAGCTTTTAGGGGCCTTGACCGGCCGGGAGTTATCAGCCATGACCAGCTCACAAAGGTGCACACGCGCCGTTAAGTTTCTCTCGCACTTGTCGATCCTGTTCTTCGTCTGCCTGTCGGCCGGACTCGTGCAGGCCGGAACGCTCGACACCTCTTTTGGATCGGGCGGCGGAGCCGGAACCAGCGTCGGGTTTTACGATTCGACGCAGAAAGTTTTCGTCCTGCCTGACGGCAAGATACTGGTCGCCGGAGAGTCCGCTTACGTCGGCTTTCATGCCTATTTCCCAGGCCCGTTCGCGGCGCGCTTTAATCCCGACGGCACGCTGGATACGACCTACGGCAACAACGGAGGCTATAACCCGCTGAATAATGTGCAGGTCTCGGACATCATCCTGCAACCGGACGGCAAGCTCGTTTTTGCGGGCGGCGCGAACCCGACCTATAACACCTTCCCGCAGGACTTCGCCATCGTGCGCTTCACTGCGAGCGGCCAGCTCGACAGCTCCTTCGGGACGAACGGCGTGACGGTCACGGCCGTCGGCGGCAGCAATGATGTCGGGCGCGCCCTTCTGCTCCTGCCCGACGGCAAGCTGCTCGTCGCAGGCTTTACCAAAGGCACACAGACCTCGCCCGGCGCGATTGACTTCGTGCGTTACAACTCGGACGGCACGCCCGACCAGACCTTCGGCGAGGGCGGCGTCGTCTATCATCTGCTCGGGCCGCAGGGCAGCCAGCCGAATGTTTACGACATGGTGCGCCTGCCGGACGGCAAGATCTTTTTGAGCGGCAGCAATGGCGGAGATTTTCTGGCGCGCTTCAATCCGGACGGCAGCCCGGATACGAGCTTTGGGACGGCTGGTTATCTCTCTACGCCTTACGTCAACGGCCAGATGACCATGCAGCCGGACGGAAAAATTCTCATCGTCTTCCCCTCCACCCTACAGAGCGCGGGCAACACGCAGGTCTTCAGCCTCGCGCGCTTCAAGCCGGACGGTTCGCTCGATCCAAACTTCGGCAACGGCGGCATCGTGCAGACGCCTTTTCGCAGCAACGTGACGGGCTACGCCAGCGCCGGCGCCAGAGAGGCCGTCGTCAAGAGCAACGGCGACATCATCGTCGTCGGCACGGCGTATAACATCAACGGCTCGGACACCTCTGCGGTCGCCGCCGCGCAGTACACGAGCAACGGGACGCTCGTCGCGAAGACCGCCATCGCTTTTCCGCCCTATCAATCTTACGGCTCGGCCGTCGCGCTCCAGCCCGACGGCAAGATCATTCTCGCCGGTTCTGTGTCAACGGGGCTCTACACGGATGTCGCGCTCGCGCGCCTGACGGCGATCACGAACGATGCGCGCCCGTACAAGCGTTTCTACGATTTCAACGGAGACCTCTACACAGACCTGATGGTCTATCGTCCGGGTCAGGGCGGCACGCCGAGCGCGTGGTACAACTACAACAATCAGTCCATCGCCCCGGCCTTCGGGCAGGAAGGCGACATCATCGCTCCTGCCGACTATAACGACGATGGCGTCACTGACATCGCAGTCTTTCGTCCCTCCAACGGCACGTGGTACATCGCCAGCAGCAACTACGACCCACTGAACAATTTTACGGCCGTCCAGTGGGGAACCAGCGGTGATGTGCCTGTGGCGGGCGACTATGACGGCGACGGCAAAGCAGATGTCGCAGTCTGGCGTCCTTCAAACGGCTACTGGTACATCCTGAACAGCGCCGACAACTCTGTGAAGGCTGCGCCGTTCGGCGTCAGCGGAGACAAGCCTGTGGTCGGAGACTATGACGGCGACGGCAAGTGCGACATCGCCATCTTCCGTCCTTCCAACGGCACGTGGTATATCGCTAAGAGCACGACCGGCGAATATCAGATCGTGCAGTTCGGAGCCAACGGAGACATCCCAGCGCAGAACGACTACGACGGCGACCACAAGACGGACCTGGTCGTGTTCCGTCCTTCGACGGGCATCTGGTATACCTCGACCGACCCGGCGATCAACTACGGAGCGGTGCAGTTCGGCACGAATGGCGACATCCCGGTCGTCGGAGATTACGACGCGGACGGCAAAGCCGACATCGCCGTGTGGCGTCCCGCGAACCGCGTCTGGTACGTCCGCCGGAGCACCAACGGCGCGCTCTATTCGCAGCAATGGGGAGCCTCGACCGACATCCCCGTGCCGGGCAATTAAAGAGGATTAGCCACAGAGACACAGAGGCACAGAGGAAATAATTCATTTAATCCTCTGTGCCTCTGTGTTCTCTGTGGCTTAAACTATCCCTTTTAACTCTTCGACAAAGAGGTCAACCTCTTCCGCTTTCAAACAGAGCGGCGGGAGGAGACGCAGGACGTGCGGGTCGCTCGAAGTGCCGGTGATGATGCGCCGTTCGAGCAGGGATTGATGGATGCCGGCGGCCTTCTCCGCGAACTCTATGCCGAGCAGAAAGCCGAGGCCGCGGACGCGCACGACCTGCGGCATCTCCTGCAATCGCTCGCGCAGATAGCTTTCGACGGCGCGCACGTTTTCAAGCATCGCGTCCGCCTCAATCGCTTCGAGCGTCGCCGCGACGGCGGCCATCGCCAGCATCCCTCCGCCGAAGGTCGTGCCCAGGTCGTTCTCCTTAATCTTCGAGGCGTGCTGTTCGTTGATGAGGCACGCGCCGACCGGCACGCCGCTCCCCAGAGCTTTCGCCAGCGTGATGATGTCCGGCGCGACGCCGCCTCCGGCCGTGCTTCCGGCAAAGAACCACTCGCCCGTCCGCCCGACGCCCGTCTGCACTTCATCGTAGATCAGCGAGATGCCGCGCTCGGTCGCCAACTCGCGCAAAGCCACGTAAAATTCCGGCCCGGCGACGCGCACGCCCGCCATCGATTGCACAGGCTCCAGCATGATTGCCGCGACGCTTTCATCCGCGACGCGCTCCACCGAAGCGATGTCGCCAAATTCTGCTTCGACGTGACCCGGCACGTTCGGGCGACCGAGCGCGCGGTACTTTCCCAGAAACGTCGCGCTGATCGAATCCGCAGTGCGCCCGTGAAAGCCGCCGCTGAAAGTGATGACCTTCTCGCGTCCGGTTGCGAGCCGCGCGACACGCATCGCGTTCTCGTTCGCCTCCGTGCCGGAGTTGCAGAAGAAAACTTTGTCGAGCCCGTTTGGAGCCAGCCGCGCGAGATGCTCGGCCGCACGCGCGCGCGTCTCTGAATAGACGAGATTAGAATAGAAGAGCAGTTCCCCGGCCTGCTCCTGAATCGCCTGCACCACATGCGGATGGCAATGCCCGGTCGCAGCGACAGCATGACCTCCATACAAGTCCAGGTAACGCGCGCCGTCGCTCGCAGTCAGCCACGCGCCGCGCCCACGCGCCGCCGCGACAGGCATCTTTCGGTACGTCGCGAGCTGAAAACGCTCTTCGCTCTCCGCAATTTCCTGTAATGAAGTTTCTTCGATCATCTTCAAAAGCTGGTCTTTGGACTTGGGTCTTAGGTCTTGGGACTTTGGTCTTTGCACGTTTGCTCAAGTTGAGTCAGACATCAAAGACCTAAGACCCAAGACCTAAGACCTATTTATGGATTACTGCCCATCAAAATCAACCCTGTCTTTTCGTCAAAGCCGAACATCAGGTTCATGTTCTGGATGGCCTGTCCGGCAGCGCCTTTGACTAGATTGTCGAGCGCGGAAAAGATGACGAGCTGTCGCCCGCGCACTGCGAAGCCGAGGTCGCAGAAGTTGGTCGTCTTGACCCAGTTGATGTCCGGCGAACCCTCTACGAGCCGCACAAAGAAGGAGTCGCGGTAGAACTCTTTGTAGAGCGCGCGAACATCGCTCTCCGTCAACACTTCTCGCGTCTCCGCGTAGATGCTGGCGAAGATGCCGCGCGCGACCGGAAGCGAATGTGTGATAAAAACCAGCTCGCTCGTCCAGTCGCCGACACACCGCAGCTCCTGCTCGATCTCCGGCACGTGCTGATGCGTGAAGGGCTTGTACGCGTAGAACGAATTAGACCGCTGCGGGTGATGTGTATTGGCCGCGGGCTTCGCTCCAGA